>CAZBTT010000340.1:0-5728 GCA_964494295.1 uncultured Acidobacteriota bacterium | reverse complement strand
AGGGGGAAGAGCTGCCCGGCCGCTTCTTCGTCACCGTGCCGCCCGGCACGAAAGAGGGCGACTTCACTCTCAAGGCCTCCGCGATCGCGGGAGGAGAGACCTTCACCCAGCGGTATCAGGTGATCGCCTACAACCACATCCAGGAACGCCACCTCTACCACGAGGCCGAGACGCTGCTTCGCGTGCAGGACGTCAAGGTGGCGCCGGGAGTGCGCGTGGGCTACATCAGTGGTGCGGGCGACAAGACCGCGGACGCGATCGCTCAACTCGGCGTGCCCGTCACGATGTTGACCGCCGACGACCTGGCCTACGGCGATCTCTCCAAGTACACGACGATCGTCACCGGCACCCGCGTGTTTCAGGGCCGCAACGATCTCAAGGCCAACTACGCCCGCGTGATGAAGTATGTCGAGGACGGCGGCCACCTCGTTGTTCAATACAACAAGTTCGAGTTCAACGTCCTCGCGCAGCCGGTCTTCGCGGGAGGTTTCTCAGGCGGGCCGGGGCCGGGCGGGGGCGCTCCGCGTCCTCCGCAGGACTCGCCGTTTGCTCCCTATCCGGCCTCCGTCACCTCGAATCGCGTGACCGTCGAGGAAGCACCCATCGAAGTGACGACTCCGGGTGCTGTGCTCCTGTCGAAGCCGAACCGGATCACCGATGCGGATTTCGGGGGTTGGGTCCAGGAGCGCGGTCTCTACTTCTTCGGCGCGCGCGACGCGCGCTATGTGGATCTTCTGAAGTCGAAGGATCCCTGGCCCAAGAACCCCGGCGAGAAGACGGGACTGCTCGTCACCGCGAATGTCGGAAAGGGCACTTGGACCTATGTCGGGCTCGGCCTGTTCCGTCAGCTTCCCGCGGGAACCCCGGGCGCGTACCGGATCCTCGCGAATCTGGTTTCACAGCCTCGCGGTACGACGGCCCCAGCTAAACGGGCGGCCTCGCGGTAACGGGCCGCTTCATCCGACTCTTCCCCGTCGCCTGTGGCAGCGTGACGCCGATGGCGTCGCCCAGCGTCACCGCGAGGTCATAGGGCGTCGCGTCGTCCACAACCGAAGACCCCGCCTTGAAGCCCGGTCCCCAGAAGATGAGCGGGACCGTGATGTCGTAATCGTGGGTCGTGCCATGGCCCGAGCCCCGACCGGCGTCCCAGTGCTGGAGAACCCGGCGGCGCGGCACGATGAACGCATCGCCCGAACGGCCCTCGTAGAAATCGTTCTGAAGAAACGTGGTCAGGTCGTCCTTCGGCCACGACGCCATCTGTGAATTGAGACGGACTTCCTGGATCTCCTCTTTGAAGAGAGTCGTGAGAACCCGCGGAAGCGCGCGGTCGATGTCGGCTTTGGTCACTGGCCCGGCGGGGCCGCACGAACCCTCGACGCGCGTCATACCCGGGTTGTACGTCACGATCCATCCGTCGCCAATGTGAACCGGGGCCTGCCCCGCGCCCAGGCACAGGTCGTCGCGCAACATCCGGTTCGTCCGGTCCGGAACATTGTTGAGCGTTCGGGGCCACGTGACGAGCCGTCCGCCGACCACACCGGGCTCCTGACGCCGAGAGACCTCGGGAATCGTGGAGAAGCCATGATCGGCGGAGAAGCCCACCACGACCTTGCCGGGCAGAAGCCGGTCGAAGGCGTTCAGGAGACGGGCGATCTGGGCATCGACGCGCCGCAAGGTGTCGAGCGTCTCCTCGGACTCCATGCCGTAGTTGTGGGCCACCGAGTCGTGGGCCGAGAACGAAACCGCGAGCAGATCCGTGACGCCGCGCCGGCCCAGACGGATCTCGGGGCTTTCGAGAAACAATACCGCGAGGTCGGCGGTGAGTTCGTCCACGACCGGACTCCCGTAGTAGGCCTCGCCCATTCCGCGCGTGTTCACGGCATAGGGATGAGGGAAGAAGAGACCGTTCGCGGGAATCTGAAAATCCCCGATCTGGCGCGGTGGAACAGGTTGAGGAAGTTTGTCGGCGCCTTCAGGGAGCGCGAGCTTCACCCACTCGCGTCCGAAGCGTCGGCCGAGGAGATCACCCATGTTCTTGGTGTTGTAGGCCTCGACGATCGCGGTCGCGTCGGCCCCCGGCGCATAAGCCGGCGACGTCGCGAAGCGCTGGGTCGGGCGATCGAACCAATAGGCCGCATGCGGCCTGGAGCGTCCGGCCATGAGAATCGCCGCCCGGTCCTTCGCTGAAACCGTGAACACACGCGAGAGGGGCGACGCCGCGACCAGCCGGTCTCCGAGGGTGTCGGCCTCGAGGCGGTAGGGACCGGGCAGGGCGCGACCGGTGGCGGGGTCCGGCTCCACGGAGTCCGTGCAGTAGACCGCCCGCAGCTTCTTGGTGGCAGGGTCGAGCTCCAGCCAGTTGTTCGCGACGATGCCGGTCACCCGAGGAGTGGCTCCGGTTCCCAGGGAGGCGTGACCGGGACCGGTTTCGGTGTTGATGTGGCGGTAGCGGGTGCGCGTCTCGATGTGGCCTTCATCCAGGAGCCGCTTCAAGCCTGCGCCATACCAGGGCCGGTACTTGAGGAGCTGCTCGGTGGAAAGACCGTCGATGGCGATGATGACGGCGAGAGAAGGACGCTCGGCTGCGGTAGACGAAGCCGCGAGCAGAAGGACGGCGGGAATGATCCTGAGCAACATTCGGGGGGAGGGCACGAGGGATTCGCTTATCTCGGGCCCCAGGCCGCGTCCTTCAGCTCAGCGATGGCGGTTGTCGCTTCCTGGTTTGTGGGATCGAGCGAGAGGACGCGATCGAAGGCGCCGTGCGCTTCTTTGATGAGTCCGGCCGACCGGTAGATCCGCCCAAGAGCCGCGTGAACCAGGGGCTCCTTCGGCTCGAGGTGCGAGAGATCTTCGAGGTTCAGCTGCGCCGCCCGGATGAGGGCGGGATTCAGGGCCTGCGTCTCCGCGATCATGATCCGGATCGGGATGGCTTCCCGCGTCCCCTGGGCCAGCTCCTGCGCAATGGTCAGGCTCTGAAGCGCCTCCCACAGTCGCGATTCGGAGATGAGCTGCCTGGCCTTCGCGATCTCTTCTTGAATCCCTCTCGGCCCGCGCGGCGGGTTCACGGTGTCGCGTCCCCCGGACGGGCGATCCCCGAGTGCGCGCGAAGAAGGGGGCGGCGGCGTGGGAGGAGGCACCACGGACCGGGCGCCCGGAGTGAACCGGCGGGAATCCGCGACCGCGGGCGACGGGCCCGAGTTTCGAGCCGGGGGAACGGGCGGCACGCCCTTGGGACCACCGCGGTTCGTCTTGTCCGTCCCAACCAGACGGTCGGGCGCGCGGTTGTCCAGGAACTCGATACCGACGCGGGTGATGTGATCGGTGCCGCGGCTCACGTTCCGAACGATGGCTCCGGTCGAGAAGTCGCCGCCCACCTCGACGACTTTCACCTTGTCCCCCTTTTCGAGGTCGGACCAGCTGGTGAGGATCCGCATGCCGCTTCTCGAAAGGTCGTGGGCGACCGTCCTCTCTTCCTTGAGGGGCGAGCCCTCGGGACCGAGCTTCTTCAGCAGGACGTCGGTGGGCAGATAAATGCGTTCGTCGCGGCGTGCGTCGGTCTGGCCCGGCACCCAGATATGAGCCTCGGTGGAGGGCGTCGCCGCATCCGAGGCGATGGACGCGGGCCGCGGCGTGGGCGATGTAGCCGGACGGTCGGCGATCGCGGCGGTGCGCAGGGCCTGCGCGAACTCCTGAGCCGAGGGATACCGGTCGGCGGCCGCCTTCGCGAGGGCCTTCTTCAGAATCGGAACGCAGCTGCGCGGCACGCGCGTGCCGGGTTCGGCCTCGAAGGAAGGTGACTCCTGGATCTGTTTGTACAGCGTCGCCATCGGCGTGGCGCCCTTGATCGGGAGTTCGCCGGTGAAGAGTTCGAAGGCGAGCACGCCGAGCGCGTAGACGTCACTCCGGAAATCGAGGGCGTCGCCGCGACACTGCTCCGGGCTCATGTACTCGGGGGTTCCAAACGCTTCGCCCGCGGCGGTCTGACCCTGGGAAAGCAGATCCTTGGCGATCCCGAAGTCGACGAGGCGAACCACTCCACGCTCGTCCCGCGTTGCGTTGGCGGTCTTCAGATCGCGATGGAGAATGCCGACGTCGTGGATGGCCTGCAGGCCGGACGCGATCTGCAAAATCGCGGAGATCGCTTCGCCTTCCGGGAGGCCCAGCGGGTGGTCCTTGAGGGTCTTCTGGAGATCCTGCCCGGTGAGGATCTCCATGGAGATGTAGCCAAGGGGGCCCTGCTCGCCATAGTCGTGAATTCGGCAGACGTTCGGATGGGAGACCTTCCGGGCGAGTTTGATCTCGCCGCGGAATCGGCGAACCGTGTCGGGGTTCGCGGAGAGGTCGGTTCGCAGGACCTTGATCGCAACCTCTTCCTCGAGAAGGCGATCGAAGGCGCGATACACGAGGCCCATGCCGCCCTTGCCGAGGACGGCGCGCAGCTCATAGCGATTGGCGAGCACCGATCCGACGGCCAGTGTGCTGAGCGACCGGCCGCAGGCAAGGCACACCTCTTCGCCGTGTTCAATGGGCGCGGCGCACGACGGACACACGAGAGTCATGAAATGAGAGCGTTTGTCTAATCTTGGAGGGCTCGGACGGACGCACGGTCAAGAGTACGGCGTTTATAGGGATGGCCGAAAGTCTACCCCTTAGCCACGCCCGGTGAACGGCCAGATCGTCTGTGCCACATAACCCTCGGGAACCGGGTTCGTGGAGATGCCATAAGAGTCCGGCCACCGGCCCTTTGGGGCGTAGTGGGTGCCGAACACCCGGTCGATCGCGGGCAGATGCACCGCGAAATTGCGATCGATGGCCTCGGAGGCGGCGCTGTGGTGCCAATGGTGGAAACGCGGCGTGGCGATCCAGTCCTCGAGACGCGCCATATCGAAGCGCACGTTCGCATGGATGAAGACCGCGTGGAAGGAGACGAAAACGAGGTAGGCGTACACCGCGCCTTCCGAGAAGCCCAGCACGAAGATGGGAACGAAGGTGAGGCCGCGGGTGAGCAGGATGTCGACGAGATGGAGGCGAGAACCGGCCAGCCAGTCCATGGCCCGGGCCGAGTGATGGATCGCATGAAAGCGCCAGAGGAAGGGCACGCGATGGAACAGGCGATGAACCGCGTATTCGGTGAGGTCGGCGACGAGGACGATTTCGAAAAACTGGAGAAGCAGCGGCTGCGACGAGGCCAGGGCGCGTAGCTCCGGGGTTGCGGCCCAGCCGAACATGACGCGGGCGGGCACGAGCGTGGTGAAGAGGGACACCTGGATCAGCAGATGGCTCACGAAGAAGTGGGCGACATCCGTGGTCCAGCCTGGCCGAAACGGGCCTTGTTCGGGCCGGAGCGGGAAGGCCCGCTCCATCGGCACGAAGACGAGAGCGGTGAGGAGCAGATTGAGCGCAAACCAGTCGAGGCCGAACACGCCGCGCTCCCCAAGCGCTGTGGGCGGCGGCGCCGACGAGCCGATCAACGAACCGAGAAGAGCGAAAGTCACGCCGGTGAGGCCGAGCACCTTCCTCTTTCGAAGGAGGCCGGACAGGAGGCCGGCCAGAAACGCGAAGGCAAGCGAACCCTGAATAAGACCGTGGGCCAGCGTGAGCGGAACGGCCTGTCGGACGGAGGGTGTGGTCAGCCATTCCGGAAACCGCAGACACAGCGCCCCAAAGAGGCCGAGCATGCCGAGGAAGACCGCGGTCACGCCGCTCCACCAACCCGAGCCGAGCCGCT
>CAZBTT010000339.1:0-5736 GCA_964494295.1 uncultured Acidobacteriota bacterium | reverse complement strand
GTCGCTCAAGGCGCGGCGCGGCGAGATCGTGGCCATCGTGGGGATGAGCGGTTCGGGAAAGACCTCGCTCCTGAACCTTCTGCCGCGCTTCTATAACGTGACCGGAGGTTCGATCACCGTGGACGGCGTGGACATCCGCGATGTCACGCTCGCCAGCCTGCGCAGCCAGATCGGCCTCGTGAAGCAGGAAACCATCCTCTTCAACGACACGGTGCGGGCGAATATCGCGTACGGCGTGTCGGGCGTCGAGGGCTCGCAGGTGGAAAGTGCGGCGCGCGCGGCGTTCGCGCACGACTTCATCCTCGATCTGCCTCGCCGGTATGACACGATGATCGGCGAGAAGGGTTCCCGCCTCTCCGGCGGTCAGAAGCAGCGAATCGCCATCGCCCGCGCGATCCTGAAGGACCCGCCGATCCTGATTCTCGACGAGGCGACGTCGGCGCTCGACACCGAGTCCGAGAGTCTGGTCCAGCAGGCGCTCTTCAACCTGATGAAGGGACGCACCACCCTCGTGGTCGCCCATCGTCTCGCCACGGTTCGGCGCGCCGATCGGATTCTCGTGCTCGAAAAGGGCGAGATTCGCGAAGAGGGCACCCACGACGAACTGCTCGCGCGGAACGGCATCTACGCGCGTCTCCATGATCTCCAGTTCCGGGCGGATCCCGCGGTATGAGCGAGCCCCTTCTGATCATCATCGCGGCGCCCTCGGGCGGAGGGAAGTCGACGGTCTTGAAGCGCGTCTTCGCGGAGGTGCCGGACCTTCTCTTCTCGATTTCCCACACCACGCGGGCGCCCCGCAAAGGGGAGGAGAACGGCCGCGAGTATTTCTTCGTCGACCCTCTGGCCATGCGTGAGTTGATCGCGAAAGGCGCCTTCCTCGAGTGGGCTGAGGTCCATGGCCGCGTCTACGGAACGTCCCGCGCGGAACTCGATCGAGCCCGCTCGGCTGGGAAAGACCTCGTCCTCGACATCGATGTGCAGGGCGCGGCGCAGATCGTGAAGGCGCATCCGCAGGCGCTTTCGATCTTTCTCAAACCGCCCTCCGAAGAGGTCCTTCGGGCCCGCCTCCTGGCTCGGGGTTCGGAGTCCGAGGAGTCCCTGGCCATACGCCTCCGAAACGCCAGAGGCGAGATCGAGCGGGCTGGAGAGTTCCAGCACGTGGTGGTCAACGACCGCCTCGACGATACGGTGAACGAGGTCAAGCGACTGATCGCGGAAGCCCGGCTCACCCGGCGCGAGGGCGAACTGTTGAGCCGGGGCTGAGGGGGGTTGGGGCTCAAAGGGCTCCATCCGCTATACTTCGCCGCGAACATGGGCGGGCTCACCCTGCGACTCCTCTGTCAGGGTTCCCCGAACGAAAGAATCAATTGCCCCCAAAGTCCTCCGCAACGTCCTTTATCAACGACAGGCCAATGAAGCATCTCATCCTCCCTAAAGAAATCGACAGCAAGTTCCGCTTCATCATCGTGGCCGCTCAGCGCGCGAAGCAGCTTCAGGCGGGCGCCAAGCCCCGCGTGCTCACCACCAGCTACAAGCCCACCCGCGTAGCCATCGAAGAGGTTCTCGCCGGCGCCGTCTCCTGGGAGATGAAGGCCGAAGTTCCCCGAGTCACGAACATCGACTAAGTCGTTTCAATGGGCCGAGGCGGCTCGCCAGCCTCCGGCCCGGTCCGCATTAAAACGAGGCTTCGGCGGTCATGGCCAGCATTCTCCTCGGCGTCACCGGTGGAATCGCGGCGTACAAGGCCTGCGAGGTCCTTCGGCTTTTCGACAAGGCCGGCCATCGCGTCCGCGTGGTAATGACCCGGACCGCGACCGAGTTCGTCGGTCCGCTCACGTTCGAGACCCTCTCGAAAGCCCCGGTCCTCACCGACGCCCAGCCCCTGGGCGAGAACGGCTCGATCCTCCACATCGACTACGCCGACCAGGCCGACGTGTTCGTGGTGGCGCCGTGCACCGCAAACGTGATCGCCAAACTCGCGCAGGGCATCGCGGACGACGCGCTCTCGACCACCGCGCTGGCCTTCACCGGTCCGGTCCTGATCGCCCCCGCGATGAACGTGAACATGTGGAACAGCGAGTCGGTGCGGAAAAACCTCGATGTGCTCCGCAAACGGGGGATTCATGTGGTCGAACCCTCGAGCGGCGACCTTGCCTGCGGCTGGGTTGGGGAAGGACGCCTCGCCGAGCCGCCTGAAATCGTCGAAGCGGTCCTGCGTGTTCTCGACATTCACAAAGACCTCGCGCGCCTGCGTATCGTGATCAGCGCTGGTCCGACGCAGGAGAAGATCGATCCCGTTCGCTACATCTCGAACCGGTCGTCCGGGAAGATGGGTTATGCGGTGGCCGAGGCGGCGCGTTCGCGCGGAGCGTCGGTCACCCTGGTTTCGGGCCCGGTTTCCCTGGAAGCGCCCGAGGGAGTGCGTCTCATCCGCGTCGAGTCGGCGAGTGAGATGAAGGCGGCCATGGACGAAGCGGCGGCCGCGGCCGATGTGGTCATCATGGCCGCCGCGGTCGCGGACTATCGCGCCGCTGCTCCGGTCGATCGAAAGATCAAGAAGGATTCCGAGGAAGTTCAGATCGCGCTGATCCGGAACGACGACATCCTCGCCGGACTTGGCAAGACGAAGCGCGCCGGTCAGGTCCTCGTGGGTTTCGCCGCGGAGACGAACGACGTGATCGCGTACGCCTCGGAAAAGCTCAAGCGCAAGAACGCCGACCTTTTCGTCGCGAACGATGTGTCGCGCGCGGATATCGGTTTCTCCGCCGACGAGAACGAGATTCACCTGCTCTACGCCGACGGCCGGGCGGTAAAAGTCGACAAGGCGCCCAAGAAGCGGATCGCCAACGCGATCCTCGACGCGGTGAAAGACCTTCATGCGGCCAAACGCTGACGCGGCGCGCTGCTAAACTGCCTGCGCCATGTCGATCAACCGCAAGCTGATTCGTCCCGAACTGTCGGCGGCCCGTCAGGCGGTGTCCGCGAGCCGGAAGAAGGCTCCGCCCGTCGAGACCGCCGCCGAGGCCTTCTACTTCGTCAAGCAGATGGCCGGGAAGACCCCGATGGTCATCGTGACCATGGACGGGGAGCGGCTCGAAGGAGTGATCGAGTGGTATGACGAAGGCGCCATCAAACTGCACCGTCGCGGAGCTCCGAACCTGCTCTTGATGAAACACGCCATCAAGTACATGCACAAAGAGGGCGACATGGGGACGCTCGACGACCCCGAAGCGTAGACCCAATCACCGAACCTCCTCGCTCGAAAATGTTTCCCTGGATCGCCGGCCTCGCCGGACTGCTTATGCCTGGCGCGGGTCATGCGCTCGCCCGAAGCCGCGGCCGTGCCGCCATCTACTTCATCTGTACGCTGGGTCTGTTCGCCTTCGGCGTGCTGTACGGCGCGCGTCTCCAGTTCCACATCGGCTTCGACGATCCGCTCGCCGTGGTGCGCAGCACCGCGCAACTGGTGGTGGGCGCGCCGTACTTCCTCGCCCGCTTTCTCGGCCTCGGCCAGGACGCCATGCTCATCACGCGGAACACCTTTGAGTACGGGAGCACCTTCACCGAGGTGGCCGGTCTCCTGAACATCCTCGTGGCGCTCGACGCCTTCGATCTCGCCGCGGGCCGGAAGAAGTAGTCGAGATGGCGCTTCTCGAATCGCACCTCGTGGCTCTCCTGGTCTTCTCCGGCTTCACGTCGGTGGCCATGGGCACGATGTCCGAAAACACGCCGCGCGAACGGGCCATCGCCTCGGCCAAGATGTTCGCCGCCTTTGTCGGGTCCACGATCCTCGGCGCGTGGATCATGCACTTCGTCCGGTAGTTCGGGGCTTTGAAGGCAATGACCGGGCTTCGGATCGCGGTTGTGCCCGGAGACGGGATCGGCGTCGAGGTGATCCGCGAGGCGTGCGCGGTTCTGGATGCGGTGGCCGCGGGCTCGGGCCGGAAGATCGCGCTCACTCCCTTCGACTGGAGCGCCGACACGTATCTCAAGACCGGCGTGTCCATGCCGCAAGACGGCCTCCGGATGCTGGCTGAGAACTTCGACGCCATCCTGCTAGGCGCCATGGGCGATCCGCGGGTTCCCGACAACCGGCACGCCGTGGACATCCTTCTCGGCATGCGCTTCGGCCTCGATCTGTACGTGAACCACCGGCCGGTGAAACTCCTCGACGCGCGGCTGTGTCCGCTGAAGGGCGCTGAGCCTAAGGATGTCGACTTCGTGGTCTTCCGGGAGAACACCGAAGGCCTCTACGTAATGATGGGCGGCAACTTCAAGAAGGGCACGCCCGACGAAGTGGCGACCGACATCGACCTCAACACCCGGAAGGGTGTCGAGAGGATCATCCGTCATGCCTTCGAGTTCGCGCGGGCGACGGGCCGGAAGAAGCTCGTGATGTCGGACAAGTCGAACGTCCTCATTCACGCGCACGATCTCTGGCAGCGGGCTTTCAAGGAAGTGAGGGCGGAGTTTCCCGAGATCGCGGCGTCGCATATGTACGTCGACAACCTCTCTTTGCAGCTCGTGCGGGACCCGAAGCAGTTCGATGTGATCGTGACGACGAACATGTTCGGCGACATCGTGACCGACATCGCGGCGGGGCTTCAAGGCGGTCTTGGCATGGCGGCATCGGGGAACATCCACCCCGGCAAGATCTCGCTCTTCGAACCCGTGCACGGCTCATCGCCGCCGATCGCGGGGAAGAACATCGCGTACCCCATTGGCGCGATGTCGACCGCCGCCCTGATGCTCGTCCACCTCGGCTGGAAGGAAGAGGCGGCGAGGATCGACGCGGCGGTGGCGGATGCGGTGCGCGCCTCGGAGACCACGGTCGACGTTGGCGGCTCGCTCGGCACCCGCGAAGCCGCCGCCGCAATCCTTCGACGCCTCGCCGCATAGTCCGCAGCTGCCCGGTGGCTGAGTCCGTCGTTTGGCGTTCAGTCGAAGCCACCGGACGACCAGCGCACTCCGACGGCCCGTGAACGCGCCCCCCAACCGTCGCCGCACCTCCGCGCTCGGCCCCGAACCCGAAGCCCGACCCCTCACCGAAACCGCGCGACCAGCCTCGCCAGCATCATCGCCGCACGTGTGAACGAACCGTGCGCCCGCGAAACGGAGTGGGCATCGGGAAGCGTCCCAAGAGCCGCTCCGAGGTCGAGAATCGCGAGACACTCGATCGCGCTGCCGCGCGCGATCTCGTAGTGGCGTCGCTTGACCCCGCGAGAAGACGAGCCGAAGCCTTCGGCGGCGTTGAGCACTACGGAGGAGGACGCTCGGAGCAGCTGATCACGGAGAGTCGCGGACAGCGCGGGAGCGATGGGTGCGGAGGCGCGGCACGCATCGAGAGCGACGCGATAGGCGTCAAAGTTCTCGAGCGACAAAGCCGGCTGGGGCGCGCGAACGAGCGCGGCGTGAGGGGCGGGCGTGACGGATGCAGCGAAGGCGGGTTTGGCATTCATGAAGAAGTCCTTTCGTTCGAGGCCGCGACCATCGGGGCTCATACCTGGGCCCCCGATGGTTCGGAACCAGCGAATTCACCGAAGCGCCAAACCCGCCGCAGCCCGCACCCGGCATGACCGCCCCTCTGGCCCCGCGTGAACCGTGCGGTGGGCCCCGAGCCGATCCCCATTCCGTGCCCGATCCCGCTCCCGAACCCGAACCCGGTCCCGTTCGGCACGCCGCTGCAGTCCTCGCGCCGTCGCGTCCCACGCTTCCGCGCCCGAGCCCGATCCAGGG
>CAZBTT010000338.1:2457-5745 GCA_964494295.1 uncultured Acidobacteriota bacterium | reverse complement strand
GCGGCCATCCGGCCCACGAGATCGGGCAGGCTCTTCGTCATGTAGTGGTCGACGAAATGGACCGGATAGTTCCGGCTCATGGCGAGGCGGTCCTTCGTCTCGATCTCGAGCGCTTCTTGGAGCGGCGGACCAAAGGTCCCGGTGTTCATGTACGCGAGACCGGGTTCGATCGCGTACCGGTCGCGAACCTTGCTCCAGTCGGGCCGGGGCGACGTCTGGGTTCCCGCAGCAGCGGCGCCGGGCCCGCCGATCGCCGCGGCCACGCCGGACGAGAGCGCCAGCAGGGCCTCGCGACGCGACGCGACGCGGGACATCAGAACAACCTGGAGATGTAGACGTCCATCTGGTGTTTCCAGTACGGCCAATCGTGGCCGCCCTGCTCACGCCAGTCGTCGAGGTGATGAGGGATGCCCTGCGCGGTGAGGATCGCAGACATGCGACGAGCCGGGCCGCTGTCTTCGTAGGGCCCGTTTCCGGTGGCGAGGCGGATGTCGCACTGGTGGAGATACTGAAGAATGTTCCAGTCCTTCAGGTTCGCCATGTAGTCGACGGGATTGTTGAAATAGAAGTTGTCGTCGAAATGGCCGTCCATGAAGCTGCGGAGGTCGTAAACCCCCGAGAGGGCGAGGCACCGGCGCACCCGCGTGGGATGCTTGAAGAGCGTGTTCGCCGCGTGGTAGGCGCCGAAGGAAGCGCCGGTGGTGGTGATGGCGATGCCCTTCGCCGAGCAGTGGTGCTCGATGAAAGGCAACACCTCCTCGGCGATGGCCGCGTCGTAGGCCACCTGGAACTTCGCCCGGTCCGCGGGATGGATCTTTTTGTTGTACCAGGAGTCGTTGTTGACCGAGTTGACGCAGAAGAACTTGACGCGCCCGGCCTGCATGTGGTGGCCCAGGTGGTCGAACATCCCCTGGCCTTCGTATTCGCTCTCATCGCCGCCACTGGTCGGAAAGACCAGGACCGGCTGCCCGAAATGGCCGTAGACCCGGATGTGGACGTCGCGGCCGATGCGGTCCGAATACCAGCGATGCGTTTCGCTCTCCATGCTTCAACTCTCCTTGTCTCTGATGACGCAGAGACTAGCAGGGCCATGAGAGACTCCGGGCATGGCGAGGGGGTGGACGCGGGTCGTCGCGGCGGTCGCGGGCGGCGTCACCCTTTGGGCCTGCGGTTCCGGAAATTCCGGACCCAGTCCGGCGCCGGCGGTGTCCTCTCTACCCACCCCGACACCCGCGCCTACGCCGACGCCACGCCAAACGACGGTGATCGATGCCCCGGCTGACTCCGTTCAGTATTCGCCCGTTCTGGCGCGTGTGGTCGCCCCGCAGGCGTACGAGTTCACGGTGCGGCCCCTGCGCGTGAATCTCCCGTACCCTTCGGACTACGCTCACACCGTGGAGGTCTGGCTGACCCCCGTGACCGATATCACGGCAACCTCCAGCATCGCGTTCTCTGCGTCATGGCTTGGCAACGGCAGCTGGCGCGTCGATTCCTATACGCCAAGCGGCCGCTGGTACTACGGCCGAAGCCGGCTCTCGCTGGCGCTTGGAGAGAGCGCCACATTCCGCATCACCAAGCACACCGCGAACATCGCGGAGTTCTTCGTCAACGGCGTCAGCATGGAGAGCGTGGACGAGGGAATGGATGTTTCAGGGTGGGTGCGCGCCAGGGTCGTGGGAATGGCGGCAGAGATCTCATGGGTCCCTGTCGGGCTCGCCTCCAGTGCGGGTTCGCCCGACGCCGCCCCCCTACCCTGCGTGTTCTGCCTGCCCGACACCCGTCGGGGCGCGACTGAGTTCGCTACCGCAGGAGGCGGCGGGCGGGCGTGGGCGGCGGAACCAGAGTCTCCAGGAAACCGCGGTTCATCTGGCTCTTCGACCGGCGGTCGTTGCGGAACTGGGCCGCTTCAATCGAACTCATCTCCACGAGCGCCCGACGCAGCGTGTGACGCTGGCGCAGGTCATCGGCCGTCATGAGCAGCTCTTCACGTCGCGTACCGGACTTCAGAACGTCGACGGCCGGGAAGATGCGCCGCTCCGCGATCTGCCGGTCGAGGATGATCTCCATGTTCCCGGTTCCCTTGAACTCCTGGAAGATGACTTCGTCCATGCGCGACCCGGTTTCGATCAGCGCGGTGGCGATGATGGTGAGCGATCCGTTGCCCTCGCAGGTGCGCGAGGCTCCGAAGAACTGACGCGGGAACTGCAGGGCCCGCGAATCGACGCCGCCCGACATGGTGCGTCCGCCCGGACCGGTCTCGCGATTGCTCGCGCGGCCGAGGCGGGTGAGCGAGTCGAGAAGGATGACCACGTCCTTCTTCGCTTCGACCATGCGCTTCGCCCGCTCCAGACACAGACGCGCGAGGCGGATGTGCGCATCGGAAGCCGAGTCGGAGGTGGAGGCCAGAATCTCCGCGGCATGGCCCAGGACCCGCTTGAAGTGCGTGACTTCCTCCGGCCGCTCGTCCACGAGCATGAGCATGAGGTGCGCTTCCGGGTGGCTCTTCACGATGGCGAGACCGATGTGCTCGAGGATCGTGGTCTTGCCGGCCTTGGGCGGAGACACAATGAGGCCGCGCTGGCCCTTGCCGATGGGGGCCACGAGGTCCAAAACACGCAAAGTGAGTTCCGCGCCCGGCTCATCGGCCAGGCGAAAGGCTTTTTCCGGACTTATAGACGTGAGATCAGCGAAATGGGGCAGTAGCTTGTACTGCGCCATCTCAAGACCGCTGGCCTTTTGTATTTCTACGACGACCTTGACGCCCGAGGCTTCACGGCAAAGACCCTCAATCTGCGTGCCGTCGCGCAAGGCATAGTCCCGCATAACCGATGGCGGAATGACCACGTCTTCACGCGAAGGCAGGTAGTTCTGATTCGCCTGCCGTACAAACCCTCCGACATTCTCGGTGACCTCGGCGATCCCTATGAACGGGAACGTTTCGCCTTCGGCTGGAACCGGAACCTGTCGTGGGTCCCTGACTGGTCCCCGGGAACCTTGCGGCTGGTTTCCCTGTTGCCCGGCATTCCCTTGCGGGGCGCCCTGGGGGGACCATTCTTGCCTGTTGCGTCGATGCCGTCGCCTTGAGCCTCTCCTCATTGGACACTCTCCAACAAGGCCGGGCTCCCTAGCGATAGGAGCATCGCAACCTCCAAGGTCTAGGAACTTAGCACATGTGGCAAGCAAGTCCAGCCATGAATGCCGTCAAGCCTCGAATCCCGCCCCTATCCAGTGGGCGCTCCAGTTCCACATGCCGAACATCGTCTTCTGATCCACGGCGTGGCCGAGAGC
>CAZBTT010000338.1:0-2357 GCA_964494295.1 uncultured Acidobacteriota bacterium | reverse complement strand
CGCTCCAGTTCCACATGCCGAACATCGTCTTCTGATCCACGGCGTGGCCGAGAGCGCGGGCGGCCTGGGTGACCTGACCGCGATGATGGGCTTCGTGGCTGATGAGATAAGCGACGAAGTGAGCCACGTTCGGTTTGAAATCCCGGATCCGACCCTCCTCGGTCTGGGCGGCTTCGCGAATCACCGCGCGCAACGCGGAGGCCGACGCTTCGAGCGCCTTCCGTGCGCCGGCTTTGGTGAGCGCCTCGGGATCGACCTTGGACGGCACATCACTCCGCTTCTGCGCGGTCAGCCACAGGAGCCGGACGTTGTGGATGTGCGCGAAGAGCTGCGCGATGTTGCGACCCTTGCCCGAAGGCAGGGGCGCCGTCCATGCCGCGTCGGCGACGGCCTGGAGCAGACTCTGGTTGATGCTCTCGCTTACCGCCAGCATCTCCTCGAGTGAGGCGCGACAATCAAGCGCGGGTGCGTTCTTCTTTGTGGGCATGGGAGCGATCCTCTGATAAACGGGCTTCGGTTTGCGGCGCCTGGGAGCGGGCGGCGGAGGCAAGAAGCTCCAGGCCATGAAGTGCGACGTCGCGTTCGGCCGGTTTCAAACGACGCAGGAGCTGTGCGAGACGCGGGCCATCGAGAGGCGAGCCGGATGAAGCCGCGCGTTCGCCTTTGGCGGTGAGGTGAATCCGTCGTTCGCGGCGATTGTTCCCCACCCTCACGGTCACAAAGCCGGCCTTCTCGAGTCGGCGGAGCTGCGCGGATAGCGAGGGGCGGCCGATACCGAGATGCGCGGCGAGGTCGGTCGCGCGAATGCCCGGCGTCGCATCGATGTGGGAAAGAATGCCCGCTTCTCGATCGGTAAGTTCGACGGTCGGACCTCGTTTCCGATGGACGATGTGGCAGGCAAACCAGATCTGCGGATACGCGCGCTGAATACCACGCACCAGAGGACCGAGAGTCATTCCTGGAGGCTAAAGATGGGTGGACGCTTCGTCAAAACGAAACGTTCAATCGATCTCCGCGGCCAGATACCAGGTGTCGTTTCGCGGGTCTCTGAAAATCAGGTACGCGGCGGTCGCTGCCTCGCTCGCGATCTCCACGTCCCACTCCTCTCGCGCGAAAGTTTCCTCATTCCACCATTGCGTGGAGAGGAGATACGGGCCGGCACTCGCCTGGACTCGGCCGCGGATACTGAGGAAGCGATCGTGGTCCTGGACCTGAAGCGATACCGGCGCGCCAGCCATGTCGACGCGAACGTTCGCGTGAGCGGGCGGACGGATGGCTCGCAAGGCGCAGGCGGGCGGACGCGGTTTCGGCGCAGCAATAGCAGCCACTTTTTTCTTCGACTTCGATTCGGCGACGGGATCGAAGGGGCGCATCACGAACTGATCCGGCGTGTGGGTGTCCATGAGCTGCGGCGAGCCGATACGATCCTCCGGGAAAAACCGCTGAAGCCGGGCGAGGGCGCTCGCCACTCTTTCGGGGCTGCTGCGGCCGGCGCCGGTGAAGGAGAACTGGACCGCGCGCGCCGCCGTCGATTCAGCACGAAGCGAAAGGGAAAGCACCGGAGCGGCCGGAGGACGGCCCTCGAGGCTCAATCGCACGAGCGTTCGCCAGGCCGCGTTGTCCGCGGAGGGCGAGGGTGAGCGGATCAGACGCACATCGTTGGTTCCGTTCTCGAGAGCCAGCGATACCTCGAACGCGGTGGCGGCCCGGCCCGACGACTTGAGCTTCGCGCATAAAGGATCGAGCAGCCGGAACATCAGGAAGACGAGCTGCGACAGATCCTCGACGCCGAAACCCGGATCGAGACCCAGGCCGTCATCTGGCTTTTCTTCCACGGGAACGAGCAGGCGTTCATCACGTCCCGAGGAGGACTCGTGGGCGCGCACCAGGGCGACCCCGCCCCGCGACCGGAGATCGCTCGCGGGAAGACGGGCCAGGTCGCTCGAATTGTGAAGCCCCCAGTTCCGCAGGCGCGCCAGGGTGCGGTCGTCGAGATCGAGGCTTTCGAGAGGAAGCGCGCCCAGAAGATCCGCTTCCGCCTTCTCGTCGAGGGCGATCGAGAGGCCGGGACGAAAAAGAGCCAGACGACGCGCGGCCTGAAGACGCGTGGCGAGGGCGATGCGCGGCTCCACGATGCCGTAGCCCTGAGCCGAGGCCCGGATCGAGACCGCGAGATCGTGAGGGGTGGAGAAAAGGTGCGACAGACCGGAGAGATCGAGCAGCGCCAGCGAGCCTTTCTCGACTTCATACCGGGGAGTGAAGTCCTGCGAGAGCCGGATGAGTTGCGCCGCGAACTGCTCCGCCTGCGCCACCACACAACCGAAAAGACGCTGCGCTTCGAAGCTCATCGCGTGTGG
>CAZBTT010000337.1:0-5747 GCA_964494295.1 uncultured Acidobacteriota bacterium | reverse complement strand
CGGCACATCGGTCAACTCCATCGCCTTCGAGGCCTGGGCCGAGGTCGACATGCGTTCGCATGACAAGGCGTCGCTCGACGCGCTCCACACGAAGTTCCTTGCGGCCGCCGACGCGGCCGCGGTGGCCGAGAACAAACGGTGGAGCGACGGCACGATCACGGTCGAGAAGAAGAGCGTGGGCATCCGCCCGCCCGGGTCCACACCTGCGACCGACTACACGGTGGTGGCGGCGACTTCCGTGACGAAGGCCCTCGGTTTCCCCGTCGAATGGAGCCAGGGCTCGACCGACTCGAACGTGCCCATGGGTCTCGGCATCCCCGCGATCACGATCGACGGCGGGGGCGACGGCAAGGACGCGCACGCCCTCACCGAAGCCTTCGATACGAAGGACTCGTGGAAGGGCACGCAGCGCGCCCTTCTGGTCGCCATCGCTCTCGCGCGATAGACGGGCCGTCGAGTCCGACCCGGTATCATTCCGGCATGCGATCTAAATCCCTTCTCGTTCTCTCCGCGTTCGTGGCCGCAGGGCTTGCTGCCCACCTCGTTCCCGTTCAGGCCCAGTCCGCAGGCAAGATCACCGGAAAGATCTCCTTCAAGGGTGTGGCCCCCGAGCCCATCAAGATCCGGATGTCGGCGGATCCCCGCTGCATGAAGGCCAATCCTGCCGGGGCCGAACGCAAGCAGATCGACGGTGTCAACGGCGGGCTCGCCGGAGTGATCGTCTCGATCAAGAGCCCGGTCAAGGGGACCTTCCCCGCGAAAACCACGCCGGTTCTTCTCGATCAGCAGGGTTGCATGTACACACCCACCTCGATCGGCCTCCAGGTGGGCCAGCCCCTGCTCATGCGGAACAGCGATGAGACCCTCCACAACATCCACCCCCGGCCCGTGGTGAACGCCGGTTTCAACGTCGGCCAGCCGCGCAAGGGAATGGAGACGACGAAGACCTTCGACAAACCCGAGACCTTCTTCCCGGTGGGCTGCGACGTGCACCCGTGGATGCGCTCCTACATCGCGGTGTTTGCTCATCCCTTTTTCACGGTCACGAAGGATGACGGCACGTTCGAAATCCCCGGCGTGCCGCCGGGCGAGTACGAGATCGAGGCGCAACACCCGACCCTCAAAATCATGACCGGCAAGGTCGTGGTCAAGGCGGGCGGCGCCGGCACGGTCGACCTGACGTACATCCTCAAGTAGGGCCCGATGAGCCTCCTGGCGCTTGCCCTGCTGACCGGCTGGGCTACCTCGAACACTGCCCAGATCGCGAAGGGCAAAGAGGTCTATGAGATGGCCTGCATCGCCTGTCACGGCGGCGATGGGGCGGGGAACCCCGAGTGGGAGAGCGAGGTCCGTCCGGTCTCCTTCGCTGATTGCGGCACCACCGCCGAGCCTTCGGCTCTGTGGAGGTCGATCGTGGTGAACGGAGGTCCAAAACATGGGCTTTCGGACGTGATGCCGGCGTTCGGCGAGGCCTTTCCGCCGGAGGAACTGACCGCGGTGGTGGCTTACCTCCGGACGTTCTGCGCGACGGCCGACCGCTATCCGCCCGGCGATCTCAACTTCCGTCGACTGATCGCCACCGGCAAGGCGTTCCCCGAGGCGGAAGTGGTGCTGAAGAGCAAGATCGTCCCCGATGAGGGGGAGACCGAGCTCGAGTTCGTGTACGAGAACCGCCTGGGTCCTCGTTTCCAATACGAACTGGAATTCCCCCTGCGGCCGAAGGCGACCGACGAGGGTTACGGCGCCGGGATCGGCGACATCGTCGTTTCGGGAAAGTATGTCCTCGGATTCAACCCGGCCAAACTTCAGATCTTCTCGGCGGGGCTCGAGGTCGCGCTGCCCACCGGCAATGAAGGAAAGGCCCTCGGTTCGGGCACCACGGTGTTTTCGCCCTTCTTCGCGTTCGGGAAGGGAATCAAGAGCAGCGTGATCCAGGGCAAAGTGGCGGTGGAGCTGCCCGCCGATACCAACCGCGCCTCGAAGAACTACCGGTACGCGATCGCGTATTCGTTCCCGCCTATCGGTTTCTCCCGAACGGGTTACGTTCCTGCGGTCGAACTGATCGGCGCGTACAACCCGAAGAACCAGGGCCATGCCCAGACCGCGGTGATCGGCGTTTCGAAGGCGCTCAACAAACTCGGCCACGTCATCGGGTCGGTGGGAATGGGTATCCCGTTGAGGCCTTCGGGCGCACCGAGGCCGAAGGAGTTCCGCGCCTACGTGCTGTGGGACTTCGGGGACGGGCCGCTCTGGACGGGATGGTAGGCGGCGGCCCTCTCTAATGATGGAACCGCTGGCGCTTCTGCTCAAGGGCGACCCGGACCGCCTCCGCCCCCCGAAGGCGCGTTCACGGGCGGGGGAGCGCGCCGGCCGGCCGCGTATTCGCTGCCCCGCGTGCGACTGGGAGCCGCAGCGGGACGACCGATGGAGCTGCGAGTGCCTCTACTCGTGGAACACGTTCGACACGGGCGGCGTGTGTCCTTCCTGCGATCGCAAGTGGACGGAAACGCAGTGCCCGAAGTGCCACGTGTGGTCCCGTCACCTCGACTGGTACGCCTACGATGAGGATGTGAACCGCCATTGAAGGCGGTCGTTCTCGCCCGCGGTCTCGGCACCCGGATGAGGGCCGAGGACGAGACCGCAACGCTTCTGCCCGATCAGGCGGCCGCGGCTCAGTCGGGGGTCAAGGCCCTGGTTCCGATCGAAGGCCGGCCCTTTCTCGACTACGTTCTTTCCGGACTCGCGGACGCGGGTTGTTCCGATGTCTGCCTCGTCATCGGTCCCGAGCACGACGCGCTTCGCGATCGCTACACAAGGGTCGTACCGCCCCGGCGCCTGAGGATGACCTTCGCGATCCAGGAGAAACCTCGCGGCACCGCCGACGCGGTCCTCTCCGCTGAGAACTTCGCGGGCGATCAGGAATTCCTGATGGTCAACAGCGACAACTATTACCCCGTGACCGCGCTGCGGGCGCTCGTGCGTCTGGGACGACCGGGTACCGTGCTCTTCACACCGGAAGGGCTCGCGGCCCGGTCCAATATCGAACCCGCGAGGATCGCGGGCTTCGCTCTCGCGAAGGTGGACGTTGACGGATATCTGGCGGCCCTGATCGAGAAGCCGGACGAGGCGGCCCTCCGCGCCATGGCCGCGTCCCGGCGGGTGAGCATGAACTGCTGGCGTTTCGGCCTTGCGATCTTCGACGCGTGCCGCAGCCTTGCTCCGTCTGCCCGCGGGGAATTCGAGATCACGGACGCCGTCACCGCCCTGATCGCGCGGGGCCATCGCTTCGAAACGCTCACGAGCGACGACGGCGTGCTCGATCTGTCGCGGCGCGGCGACATCGCTTCGGTTCTCGATGCTCTCCGCGGCGTGGTCGTGGACCTGTGACTCGCGTCGCGGACGAACTGATCGCGGCCGGGATGAGCGAGACGGCCGCTCGCTCCCGGGCCGCGATGTTCGCCCGGGCAAGGGAGGCCCTCCGGGCGCGGGGCGTCGACCCTGCGCACCTCGTGCATGTGCCGGGTCGCATCGAGGTTCTCGGAAAACACACCGACTACGCGGGCGGCCGGAGCCTTCTCTCCGCGGTGGAGCGGGGCTTCTGCGTTGCGAGCGCGCCCAGGTCCGATGCGGTTGTCCAGCTCACCGATCTCGGGCGCGCGGACGACGTCAGCCTGAGTCTCGATGCGGCCGCGGTCCCCCTGGCCGCACCGCACTGGGCCATCTATCCAGGCGCCGTGGTGAGGCGTCTCGCTCGTGATTTCGACCCTCCGATGCGCGGCGCCGATATCGCGTTCGTGAGCGACCTGCCCCCCTCGTCGGGCCTCAGCAGCTCGAGCGCCCTGCTCGTCGCGACCTTCGAGGCGCTGCGCCTCGCGAATGACCTCGACGCGCGCGACGATTTCCGGCGCGCGCTGCCTGATGTTCTCGATGTCGCGGCGTACCTTGGCAGTGTCGAAAGCGGACGGCCTTTCCGTGGCTTCCGCGGCGAGGCGGGAGTGGGAACCACAGGCGGCAGTCAGGATCACACCGCGATCCTCGCCAGCGAGCCGGGTCATATCCGACAGTTCGGCTACGCGCCGGCCCGGCTCGAGGGCTCGGCCCCTCTGCCGGAACACCTGATCTTCGTCATCGGGATGAGTGGCGTGGCCGCGCAGAAGACCGGCGGAGCCAGAGAGTCCTACAACCGCGCCGCGGCGCTTTCCGGCACGTTGCTCGAGGTGTGGCGGGAGACGACCGGCCGCGCCGACGCTACGCTGTTCGAAGCCGTGAGCCCCTCACCCGATGCCTCCCCCCGCCTCCCCGGCGCCCCGGGGGCGTCGAACCCGGGCGGGGCCTCGCGGGCCGATCTCGAAGCGCGTCTGGACCAGTTCGTCGACGAGAGCCTCGTCCTGATTCCCGCTGCCTTCGACGCCCTCGCGTCTGGCGATCTTTCCGCTTTCGGCCGGGCGGTGGATCGTTCCCAGCGGGGCGCCGAGACCCTCCTCGGGAACCAGATCCCCGAGACCAAAGACCTCGCGCGCCTGGCCAGATCCCTCGGGGCCCACGCCGCGTCGGCTTTCGGCGCGGGTTTTGGAGGCAGCGTCTGGGCGCTGGTCTCTCGCCCAGGGGCGGAGGCGTTTCGCGCCGATTGGGAACGTGAGTACCGCAGGCGGCACGATCGCCCGGCGGCCACGTTCTTCCCCACCGAGGCGGGCCCGGCCCTGGTTCGAGTCGTGGCTCACCAATGATGCAATCGCATCGGCTGACCAGGGCCCCCTCCCCTCCCTAGAATCGAGGCGTTATGAGCAATGATTGGAAGAGCCGGGTGGTTTCGGCCGATGACGCGGTGCGCGCCATCGGGAATGGGATGAAGGCGTTCATTCACGGGGCGTGCGCGTCTCCGCAGCCTCTCCTCGAGGCCATGGTCGCGCGTCAGGATCTGAACAACGTGACGCTCTACCATCTGCACGTCGGCGGTGACGCTCCCTTCGCCCGCCCCGAGCACGCTGATCGTTTCCATTCCGTCTCCTTCTTTGCGGGGCCCAACGTCCGCGGCCTGATCGAGAGCGGCCATGGCGACTTCGTGCCCGTTTTCCTGTCGGATATTCCGGGCCTCTTCACGGATGGTGTGATCCCGCTCGACGTGGCCCTGATCCAGGTTTCGCCTCCGGACCGCCATGGACTATGCACCCTCGGGACTTCATGCGACGCCACCCGTGCCGCGGTCGACACCGCCCGCATCGTCATCGCCGAAGTGAACGAACAGATGCCCCGCACTCACGGCTACACCGCGGTGCCGCTGTCCCGCATCAACGCCATGATCCACACCAACCGGCCTCTCGTACCCCACAACCCGGACCCGATCGGCGAGGTCGAGGCGCAAATCGGAGAGATCGTGGCGGGCCTGGTGAACGACGGCGCCACCCTTCAGATGGGCATCGGCGCCATACCCGACGCGGTGCTCGCGCGATTGCACAACAAACACGACCTCGGCATCCACACCGAAATGTTCTCGGACGGCCTCGTCGATCTTGTCGCGAGCGGCGCCGTCACCAATCGTCTGAAACGGGTGAAGCCGGGACGCATCGTGACGAGTTTCGTGTCGGGCACGCAGAAACTCTTCGACTTCGTCGATGACAACGCGCTCGTCGAGTTCCACCCGAGCGACCGGACCAACGACACCTCGGTGATCCGGCGCAACGACAACACCATCGCCATCAACTCCGCGCTTCAGGTGGACCTCTCCGGCCAGGTCTGCGCGGATTCGC
>CAZBTT010000336.1:0-5759 GCA_964494295.1 uncultured Acidobacteriota bacterium | reverse complement strand
GGGGCTGGGTATGCGGCTCGTGTTACCTGGGCCTCTGCGGCGGCTGAAGAAAGGAGCGTCAGGCCGAGCAACGAAAAGGTGTTCGTCATCGTCCCGGGTACTTGATCGGCCCGGTGAGTTCGTTGATGTCGTGCAGCTGGTGTCGCTTCAGGTAATCGGCAACACCCGCCTCAATCTCTGTGTACACCGTGGGTCGCGAGAAGTTCATAGTCCCCACCTGAACCGCGCGGGCGCCGGCGATGAAGAACTCGAGTGCGTCGTTCGAAGACGCAATTCCCCCGATGCCGATGATCGGGATCTTCACCGCGCGCGCGGCCTGCCAGGTCATCCGCACCGCGAGCGGCCGAATGGCGGGGCCGGAGAGTCCCCCGGTACCGAACGCGAGTTTCGGCTTGCGCGTCTCCACATCGACCGCGAGGCCAAGGAAGGTGTTCACGCAGGAGATGGCGTCAGCCCCCGCCTCCTCGCACGCTCGCGCGAAAACCGTGATGTCAGTGACGTTGGGCGAGAGCTTCGGAATCACGGGCAGACGGCTGGCCCTTCGAACCGCCGAGACAACCTCGTGGGTCATGACCGGGTCCGTGCCGAAAGCGATCCCGCCCGTCTTCACGTTGGGACACGAGATATTGACCTCGAGGGCGTGAACGCCTTCCGCCTCGCTCGCGATGCGCGAAACCTCGGCATACTCCTCGACGGTTTCCCCGCAGACATTGACGATGACCGCGGTCTCGAAGGCGCGCAACTGCGGCAACACTTTCTCGACAAAGGCTCGAATACCCACGCCCTGGAGACCGATTGCGTTGAGCAATCCTGCCGGGGTTTCACAGATGCGGGGAACGTCGCATCCGTCGCGCGCGGCCATGTAGAGGCCTTTGGTCACGATGCCGCCGAGGGTCGAAAGATCGACGACATGAGCGATCTCGACCCCGTACCCGCAGGTGCCCGATGCGGCGAGGAAGGGGTTCTTCAGCTTCAGTGAGCCGATGTCAACCGCCAGCGAAGGAGCGCGGTTCATTTCAGTGGGGCCACACAACGCGTCGTGAATCGAAAACCGGGCCTTCGGTGCAGGCAGGTCGGTTCTTCGGTTTGCTCTCCCCCGGCTCCTGAATCTTCACCACGCAGCCGAGACAGGTCCCGACGCCGCACCCCATCCAGGGATCCAGGCTGACTTCACATGGAAGGCTCCGGGCTTCGGCGATCGTCGCCACCGCAAACATCATCGCCTCGGGACCGCACGCGTAAAGACGCGCGGTTCCGGCCCCCTGATCGAGTGCGTTCAGAAGCGGGACGGTCACCCGCCCCTTCTCGCCGCGCGAGCCGTCGTCCGTGGACAGGGTGAGAGGGATCCCCCGCCGTTCGAGTTCGGCCACGAGCGGCAGCTCTGCGGAACTGCGACCTCCATAAAAAAGGTGGAAACCGGAGCCCGCGGCCTTCAGTCGGCGAGAGAACAGAGCAAACGGCGCGACACCGTAGCCGCCGCCCACAAGCTGGACGTGCTCCCCAGGCGAGGGCGTAGTGAAACCGCGACCCAGAGGACCGAGCACGCGCGCATTCTCACCTTCGCGCAGATCGAACACCGCCTTCGATCCCGGGCCCACTGCCTTGAGGAACACGGTGAAATGGCCGGCTTCAGGATCGGTATCCATGATCGAGAACGGCCGGCGCAGGATGAGATCGGTCTCCGCCTCGGGCTGAATCATGGCGAACTGACCAGCCTCGGCCCGGGCGACCTCCCGGTGTTCGAAGGTGAGGAGGACGTACGCGCCGCCCAGCGATTCGCGTTTGAGCAGGCGGCTGACCCGATCGGCCACCGCGGAGGCTGGCCGAGCGCTCACTTCGCCTCGTCTTCTTTGGCCTGCGTCATGGCCTCGATCGGCGACTCGAGTTCGCGAACGCGGTTGATCAGTTCGGGAAGCTGCTTGATCCCACCGCTGACCTTCAACCAGGTTCTCGCGTCCACGGCCGGGGTCCCCGCCACGCGGGACTTCGAGGGCACTTCGCCGTGAAGGCCGGACTGGGCGCTCGCTATGACGTCGTCGCCGAGCGTCACATGGTCGGCGATACCCACCTGTCCGGCGAGGATGACTCGATCGCCGACCTTCGTACTCCCCGCGACCCCCACCTGCGCGCAGATGACGCCGTCTGCTCCGATCGAAACGCTGTGCCCGATCTGCACGAGGTTATCGAGCTTGGTGCCGCGACCGATCCGCGTCACCCCCATGGAGGCCCGGTCGACGGCGGTCAAGGCGCCGATTTCAGCGTCATCCTCGATCTCGACGATCCCGACCTGGGGGATCTTGATGTATTTCCCGCCCGCGTCCTTCGCGAAACCGAAACCGTCGGCGCCGATCACCGCGTTGTTGTGAACGATGACCCGGCGGCCGATCCGGCAGCCTTCGCGAAGGGAGACGCCCGAATGCAGGACCGCATCGTCGCCCACCACGGCGTCACGGTAGACGACGACGTGGGGATGAAGGACCGCTCGAGCGCCTATCGAAGCACCCTGTGCGACGGAAGCGAAGGCTCCGACGTGAGCGGTGTCGTCGACCCGGGCGGTGGGATGAACCACCGCGGTTGGATGGACCCCGGGAAGCTCAGGAGGGGCGGGGTGGAGAATCGCCGCGGCCCGTGCGTAGGCGACGTAGGCGTCCTTCACCACCAGCAAAGCCGCGAAAGTCGGGACGCCGGCGCCAGGAGCCACGAGGGACGGGTCGCTCAGGATCAGGACCGAAGCGTGGCAGGAAAGAAGCTGGGGCCGGTACTTCGCGTGGGAGAGAAAGGCGATCGATCCCGGCGTGGCGGATTCGAGAGGGGCGACGCGGTCCACCTCGACCGATGCGTCCCCCCGCACCTCACCGTCGACATGCGGCGCTAATTCGCTCAGCCTCAAGGCTTCGTGGGCTGCGCCTGTGGAGCGACCGTGGCGGTCGAGGCAGCGGCAGCCTGGGCCGACTTCCCTGCGGCCACCGGCCCATTCAGGACGGCGCCCTCGCGGACCACGAGCTGGCCGGCGTCGATGGTGCCGGTCACCTTACCCGTCTCGAGCACCACCACCTTGCGGGACGAGATCTTGCCCGCGAACGCTCCCCCTATTTCCACCAGTTCGGAACGAACCGTCGCGTCGATGTTCGCCGAGGGTGTGAGGACCAGGGCGCCCGTGAGCTGGATCTCGCCCTTGAACGAGCCCGCGATCGAGGCGTCCTTGCCGTTGATCTTCCCCTCTATCGACGTCTCCGCATCGATGAACGTCCGGCCAGGTTCTTGAGCCATGGCGGGGATCTTAACCGCTACCCGCAACGGGCTCTTCACCCATGTCGACGCCGCGATATGACTTCAACGCGGGCAAAAAGCTTCAACCTGTTGAATCCACATCCGGATGGATGGATCCGACCTGCGATATTCGTCACATTCTGGTCTTAGCCCGGTCCGCGTGGTGTCACACCCACAAGTCAACATCAAGGCCACAGTTGGTGTGGAGGGCACGAAACATGACGGGCCTCACAAAGAGAGGAAACCTGGCACGCTCCGTGCTCGTCTATCCAGGTGTAGACGCACTCAACTGGCCAAGTGAAAGGGGCCGATCGCGAATCATGACACTCGACAAGACCATCAAATACGCCGGACTCGCGATCGCAGGAGGTGCGATTGGGGCGGCGATCGGTATTCTGGTCGCCCCGGCCTCTGGCGCGGAAACCAGGCGGAAGATCTCCGACCGGATCGATGCCGAACGGAATGAGTTCCTGAAGAAGATGCGCCGCGATCCTCGCAGCGAAGACGGCTACCCCTATTCCGTGATTTCGGCCTGAACCCGGACCCCGGGCCGGGACCGCCCGGCGTGTTAAGCTCCGGGCCGAAGCCGGTCCGCGACCTTTAGTCTCATCGCAGACGAATCCCCGCGTGACGCGGGGATTTCTTTTTAAGGTACTTGAGCTCCAAAGCATGGCTAAATCCGGAGAGGCTGTCTCTCCCGTCATCTCCAAAATCGTAGGCGCCGCCCGGGAAGTCGAGACCAGGATCAATGGTCTCAAAAAGCCCGAGATGAAGTTCCCCCTGCGCAACCTCTCGAACGTCCGGTATTCGGCCAAGAAGGGACACTTCGAGATGCTGGGCAAGAAGAAGGAGCGAACCCTTGCCGTCTCGACGGTCAAGAGCTTCGCCCAGACCATGCGGATGATCGCGCTGTCGAAGCGCATGATCGAAACCGACGAACGGGCCAGCAAACGCGACGCCTATTACCAGACCAAGGCCTGGGCCGAGGCGCGCTGCGATGAGCAGCCCGAGTCCGACGCGATCCTCGACGACATCGAGGGCCTTTTTGGCGTCAACAAGGAGCAGCTCTGCTTCACCCCGGACGAACACGGGGGCCTCGTGGCCGGGGAGCTGGTCGTGGTCGACCGCGCGGAAATCGGGTCGAGTGCCACTATCGACATCGACTGCACGAAGTTCGGCTCGGGAGCCTACGGAATCCCCTCGGACGTCGAACACCTCAAGTTCAAGACGAAGGCGAAATTCATCCTCTGCATCGAAACCGGGGGCATCTTCGAACGGCTCAACCGTCATCGCTTCTGGGAGAAGTCCGACTGCATCCTCGTCTCGATGGCCGGGGTTCCCACGCGTTCGGTTCGGCGTTTTGTGAGGCGCCTCGCCGACGACAAGAAGATCCCGGTCTATGTCTTTGTCGACTGCGACCCCTACGGAATTGCGAACATCTACCGCACGCTCAAGGTCGGCTCCGGCAACAACGCCCACCTGAATGAGTTCTTCTGCGTGCCCCAGGCCAAGTTCCTGGGCGTCACGCCGCAGGACATCATCGACTACGACCTGCCGACCCATCCTCTCAAGGATGTCGACATCAAACGCGCCAAGGATGCGCTCAAGAACGATCCGTTCTTTCAGCACTATCCCGAATGGGCCAAGGCGTTCGAACTCCTCCTCAAGATGGGCAAGCGTGCGGAGCAGCAGGCCTTCGCCGCCCATTCGCTGAACTACGTGATGGACACGTACCTGCCCGCGAAGCTCAAGAATCCGAAGTCCTTCCTACCCTGATCTTTCAGAAAAGGCTCGCCATGCCAAACAAGACAAAACCCAAAGCGACGAAGAAGGCTTCGGCCCACAAGACGCCCGCCCGTCCGGTGAAGGCGGCGAAGTCCGCAAAGGCCACGGTCAAGGCTTCGGAGAAGAAGACCCATCCCAAGGCCGTGAAGGCCGTGAAGCCCGCGAAGCCGGTCAAGGCGAGCAAGCCGAGCGCGGCCGAACGCGCCCTCGCGCGCGCCGCGGCGAAAGCGGCGGAGAAAGCCCAGAAGAAGCTGGTCAAGGCCGAGAAGGTCAAGATGCGGCTCGAGGAGAAGATCGCGGCGAAGGCCCTCGCCAAGGAAGCGCGCCTCGCCCTCAAGCGACAGATGCGCGAAGGGCTCCCGGCCCCGAACGGCGACGCCTCGGGAACGAAGGGCAAGGGCCTCAACCTCCTCGTGGCTCCCAAGGGGAAGGTCAAGCCGGAGAAACCCGGACGCAAGGTCAAAGCACCCAAGCCGACGCGCGGGCCGCAGTTCGTGGCCGGCACCGTCTTCCTTCCGGACGGCTTCAAGTCGCGCGAGGAAATCCAGTATCTGTTCCGCGGCGCGGTCGCCTGCGTGCGTGAATCCCTCGACGTGGCCGCGGCCGAAATCCGGGCCAAGTCCGAAAGGCTCCAGCCAAACCCCTCCGAGCGCGAACTGCTCGAACTCGCCCGGATCGCCGAGGAACGTTTCCGCGGCGCCATC
>CAZBTT010000335.1:0-5761 GCA_964494295.1 uncultured Acidobacteriota bacterium | reverse complement strand
GTTCCGCGAGGACCTTTACTACCGGATCGACGTGATTCAGGTTCCGATTCCTCCCTTGCGTGACCGGCGCGAAGACATCCCTCTGCTCGTGGCCGAGTTCTCGACGCGTCTTTTCCATCGTGGCGGGGTGCCGAAGAGGGCCTTCTCACCGGCGGCGATGTCCGCCTTCATGCGACACTCCTGGCCCGGCAACGTGCGCGAGCTCGAGAACGTCGTGGAGCGATCGCTCACCCTGGCGTCGGGTGAGAGTGTCGGAGCCGAGGACCTCTCGCTCGCGTCGAGCTTCCGCGACGAGTCCATTCCGGATCCGCACGAAGGCTTTTCCATGCCGGACTACCTGAGGCGCACCGAGAGCCACCTCGTTCGGCGCGCCATGGAGATCTCGGAAGGCCGAAGGCCTGATGCGGCACGCCTTCTCGGTCTCTCGGAGCGGTCCCTCAAGTATCTACTGGCAAAGACCAGCCCGGAGTGAGTCGCGGACAAAATTTGTCCGACGGATACAAGATTTTGTCCGGTAGTCGGAAACTATATCCATACATCTCAATGACTTAGGCCACCTCTGGGATGGCACGCATTCTGCACCGCATTACGCCGACCGGCCGGATCTCCTGGCCAAACCAAACCAACCCACCTCGAAAGAACACAAAATGAAAAAGAACCAAAAAGGCTTCACGCTCATCGAGCTCCTGATCGTCGTTGCGATTATCGGCATCATCGCCGCCATCGCGATCCCCTCGCTCCTCCGCGCCCGCGTTTCGGCCAACGAAGCCGGCACGATCGGCGATATCCGCGCTGTCAGTTCTGCTCAGGCCGCCTTTGCGTCTTCGGCGAACGGCAACTATGGCCTGATGAGCTGCCTGACGAGTCCCTCTGACGCCACGTGCATCGCGAACTACCCCGCCAACGCCCCGACGTTCCTTGACGCCAGCCTGTCGGGTCTCGGCAACAAGAGCGGCTATACCCGTTCATTCCTTCCGGGCGCCGTTTCGGGCCTTGCCGGCCAAGTCTCCGGGTACCTTTATCAGGCCACTCCGATAACCGTCAACCAGACCGGCGTGCGCGGGTTTGCAGGCGATCACAGCGGTCGCATCTGCGTCACTCCCGACGGTTCGGCGCCGGCGTACACTGGCGCGGCCCTGGCTGCTGCCTGTACCGTCATTCAGTAACTTCACATAGTCTGTCGGTCTTGGGCTGGACCTCGTGTTTCACGAGGTCCAGCCTTCAGTCGTTGGCGATTCTGAGTTCCGGTTGCTTGGTTTCCCTAAGTGAAGTGCCCCATCGTTGGGCTCCGTTCTGATTAACCCCATGCCCAGTGCGATCGAGTTCCTTGAAGTAAGAAAAAGTCACCCGGTCGGGTTTCTTCATCTCAGTCGCAGATTCGCCCTCCAGGGCCTCACTCTTCGAGTCCAATCCGGTGAGACCTTCGGCCTGCTCGGGCCAAACGGCGCCGGAAAAACAACCGCGTTCTCGTTGATTTTCGGCTTCACCCACGCCGACTCCGGTTCTGTGCGGGTCCTGGGTTCGTCACCTCACTCTCTCGAGTGGAAGACCCACGCGGCGTATCTGCCGGAACAGCCGTTTCTTCACGAGTTTCTGACGCCTCTCGAGTCTCTCAAAAACGCGGGTCGCCTTCTTGGCCTGCCCGGGGACGTCGCCTCTCGCCGGGCGCGCCATTGGCTGGAGCGGATGGACATTGAGAGCAGCGCTCACAGAGTCGTCCGGTATCTTTCAAAAGGAATGAGGCAGCGCCTGGCGGTGGCCCTTTGTCTCGTGGGTGAACCGCAGCTGCTCGTCCTGGATGAACCCATGTCGGGTCTCGACCCGATTGGTCGCGCCCTGATCCGAGACCTGGTACAGGAGCTGCGCAACGGGGGGCGGACGATCCTCTTTTCCACCCACGTCCTGCAAGACGCGGAGGCCTTGTGCGATCGAGTCGGACTGATCGCGAACGGTCGCCTTCTGGCTGAAGGATCGCTGGACGACCTTCTTGGGGCTCGAGCTGAGCAGTTCGAAATAACCCTCGCCGGGCCGCCCGCCGTTTTCCTCGACGCTCCCGATGCCACGCCGCTTCAGGGCTCCGGCTACTATCGCGCGGTCGTTCATCGCAAGGATCTGGGGAGGTCGATAGCGGACTTCGAGGCGAAGGGGGGCAGTGTGGTCAGCGTTCAGGCCCAGCGAGAGTCCCTTGATCAACTTTTCGCCCGAAAGCTCTCCACGTCGAAACCCCTTTCAGGAGGCGATGCCTCGTCATGAAAGTGAACCTCCGGGCATTTTGGGGATGCGTGTGGCTCGGATTCTGGGAATCGCTCAGGCAGCGCGTCCTGGCCGGCCTGGCCATCTTCCTCGCCATCGCTTTCGTCATGGCGATCCTCGGGCGCGATCTGAGCGTCGGACAAGATGTCAAGATCGTCAAAGACCTCGGTCTCGCGGTGATGGAAGTGATCGCCGTCTTTTTCGCGCTTGTGGGCGGGAGCAGCGTCATCGCTCGTGAAGTGGAACAGCGTTCGTTCTATTTCGTGCTCTCGCGACCTGCCAGCCGAGGGTCATTCGTCGTCGGAAAGTTCACAGGGATGGCGGTCGCGCAGGCGGTGAATCTGATTGGACTCCTGCTCGTCCTTTGGGCAGCGCTCGCTTTCATTCGAGCGCCCATGGATTTGAGACTCTGTGCCGCGGTGCTCGGGATCGGCTTTCAGGCGCTCCTCGCGGCTGCGATCGCTCTGATGTTCTCGGTTTTCACCTCGCCCACCATCGCGATGGCCGGGTCCCTCTCCTGCTATATCGCCGGGCGATGGTCCGACATCATTCGCAATGCCCGTGAGATTGCCCCCGACACTCCCCAGATCCTGTGGGACGCGCTGTACCTGGCCCTTCCGAACTACCGCTATATGGATTTCAAGGCGCTGGCGATCTACGGCGAGATGGTCTCTCTGGAACACCTGGCCACCGTGGCCGCTTACGCCGCCTGCTACGTTGGTATCGCCTTGTCCATTACGGTTCTTCGTTTCGAGAGGCGGGATCTGCGGTGAAGTCGATCGTGGCCCTCGTGATCGCGGTGACGGGAATGGTCGCCTCACAAAGGTCGATGGAGATCAGGTACCGGGGTCTCGACTACGAAAAATCGCGCCTCGCCTCGTGGTCCGGCCCTCGTCTACGGCATTTCTTCGCGGGGTTTGAACTCGCCGGCGCCGATCTCTACTGGCTTCAGGCCGTTCAATACTATGGCGGGCAAAGGGCCTTCGCGGCGATCAAGGAGTTCGATCTGATCGAACCCCTGGTCGAAAACGTGGTCACGCTTGATCCTCGCTTCGCCGTTTCATACCAGTTCGGGGCTGTCTTTCTGGCGGAGCCGCCGCCCGTCGGTCTCAACCGGCCCGAGACCGCGGTGCGTCTCCTGGAAAGGGGCATTGGGGCCATCCCGGATAACTGGTTCCTCCATCGCGATGCCGCGTTGTTTCGCTTCGAGTACCTGGGTGACAGCGCCGGTGCCGTCGCCCGATTGAGAGCCTCGGCGTCCTTACCTGGGGCGCCGGCTTGGCTTTCAAGCCTCTCTGCGGACCTCGCGACGAAAGCAGGGAACGTTGATGGCGCCCGCGAGATCTGGCGCTCGCTCGCCTCTTCCGATCTGCAGTTCGTTCGTGAGAACGCCCAGCGGAGTCTCATGCGCCTGGATGCGCTCTCTCTCGTGGCGGCGGCTCAAAAGGTCGTGGATCGGTACCGCGAACAGACGGGTTCCGTGCCGGCGAGCTGGAGGGATCTGGTCGCGGCCGGTCTCCTTCGTGAAGCCCCCCGAGACCAACTTGGAACCGAGCTCGGTCTCATGGATGGTCGCGTCGTGGTGTCGAAGGCGTCGCCTCTCTGGCGTCCCAATCTTGACGGCGCGGGTCTTCCTCAAAAACAACCTGCTCGTCCGTAACGAAGACGCGAACGGGACTCACCCGCCTCCGCCTTCCCGGGCGCCCGGCATTGCCTGATAGAACCAGTATCCGTACGCCGCGTAGCGCCCCTCTATGCGTAGGCGCGTTTGTCTTCCTTCGAGCAGCGCGGCCGGAATTCGGTACTGAGTTTCGTTCCAGCCGGGTTGAAGCGGCGTGCGGATCCACTCCGTCTTTCCAAGGGAAGTCGAGAAGCGAAGTCCGCTTTCGCCGATGGTCAGGTCCATACGGCGCTCGCCCTCGGGATGGCGCAGACGCGCGGACGGCTCCGGGTTCGTGCGCACGGCCACCCAGAGGTCGGCGTTCACGATCGGAGTCGCGACACTCAACTCTTCATGGCCCATGATGACGCGACCCCCATCCGCGACTTCCGTCCCGGTTCCGCGACCTTCCCCGAGGTACTTGTCGAGTTTCAAGGTCGCGAAGAGAACCCGGGGCCCTACCGACGACCGCCAACGGTAGGCGTGCGCGCGCTCGTCGAGCGGGTCCCCCACGTTTAACGAGTCGACGAGCTTCAGATCGCCCGGCATATCCAGGCGGACCAGTCTGTTTTGTTTGCCGACGAGGTCGGTCCGGGTGGGGTAGATGGCAAGTTCGGAAGACTCAAGGCTCGAAGTGGTGAAGACCGGCGGCCCGCCCACGAGAGCGCCCCCGAGCGGGGAGGAGCCTACGTAAGCGTCGAACGCGATGAAGTAGGGGGGCAGTGCGCCGAAGCCTTGACGGCTCAGAAGATCGAAGGATGCCGCTTCGGTTTCGGCGGGCAGAATCTCCGCGAAGCCCGGGCTCACCACGCCGCTGAGATTGACGCTGCGCCTGCCCGTTCGATACTCGATCGCCGTCCCGTTGCTGAGAAACGTCGAGTTTTCCGGCAACCGGCTGTTGATGAAGGCGAAGATCGCCTCGTCCTTCCGATAGATCGAGTTGGCGGAGTCGGCGTACACGAGGGCAAATCGCGCCACGCTGAGGACCGCGAAAACGAGGGCGAGCGCCCGAAGCCTCCGGAAAGCGACGCCCGCCTGCAGGCCGAGGGCCGCGTCGAGCGACTCCGCTGCGTGTCCGACCCCGACCGCGAACAGGACGAGCAGTGGGGGCAGCGTGAAGAGAAGGTAGCGATTCGAATGGACACCGATGTGAATCGAAGGGGTGACGAGCACGACGGTGAACAGGGCGGCGGTGAGGAAAGCGCCGGCCCTCTTCATTTCCCGGGTTGGCCGGAGCAGCGCAATGAACACGAAGATGAGAAGGAAGGGCGCCGCGAAGTACGGCGCGTTCCCGGCCCCGAGGCCGAGTCTCTGCGAGGCCGGATAGAAGCCAAGCAGAACGCCGCGCAAGAGGTCGCTCCAATACTCGATGGAGAACACCGCGGCCGAGAAGGCTCCCCAGTTCGCGGTGAGAAGTTTGTGGGAGAACGAAGTGTTCGCGGCGGAACCCGTGAGGAGCCGGAAGGCCAAGGGGACCAGCAGGGCGAGAACGAGGGGGAGGAGCCAAATCGCCCGCGCCCTCCATTTCCCGGTGCGGCGACGCCAGTCCCAGATTTTCCAGCCCGCGAGGAGGGCCACGAAGGCCGCGGCCTCGGGCCGGGTCAGGGCCAGAAGGGCCGCGGGCAGGACGAAACCTCTGGAGGGCCCGTCCTCGGGATCCTGATCCATCAGCCAGGTTCTGAAGAGCCACGCGGCGAGGAACAAGGCGAGTGCGATGTCCGCCCCGTAGTGGAAGGACCAGGCGAGCGGCCCGTTCAGTGTCACAAGCAGGGCGGCGAACAACGCGACCCGTGAGGAGCCCGAAGACAGCAGGCCGGCGCGGTAGGTCTGGAGCGCGGGCAGGGGCCC
>CAZBTT010000334.1:0-5774 GCA_964494295.1 uncultured Acidobacteriota bacterium | reverse complement strand
GCTTCCCGGAAGGCGGCGCGCCGCGAAAGCCCTCTTGGTTGATCCGGTAGTCCACCTCCGACGAGACGAAGGAGTTCGGACGCAGTTCGAAGCCGAGCCGGGGGTTGGGACTCGTTCGGACCACACCCCGGTTGATCTGCACCGTGCCGACGCTCACGCCGCCGATGCGAGCCGCCATCTCCGCAACCGCGAAGAAGGCGAGCACCGATAAGGCGCTCAGTGCCACGGGCGCCAGGAAACGCCGCAAAGTCAGCTCTTCGGGGCGCTGCTTCGGACCGCCTCGATCTTCGCGTCTCGTTCCGCGGCGAGCAGATCGCGTTCACGCAGGTACTGCTCGTTCAGCAGGTCGACCTGCTCCCGAAGCTCCTCGGGCAGGCCGGGCGGGAGCTTCGGGCGCTTCATGATGTCGACCTCCGCCAGCTTCGCGTCGTAGACCCGCCTGATCTCGGCGATCTCCTCCTTCTGGCCAGCGGAGAGTTCGCGAATCGTGTCGCCGCTCTCTGCGTCCTTCTTGCGCAAGCGGGCCATGGCCAGTTCGAGGGAGCTTTTCGGCGCGTCGTCTTCACTCATGATGTCTCGATCATAACGACCCCGCCCACTACGCCCTCGAACTGCTCTACACTGCGCGGTAACCCCCAAATGAAGTTCCGGACCCTTCGCGGCGCTCTGCCCGCAAGCGCTTTGACTGTGCTCATCCTCTCTGCGTGCGGAGGCCCGTCTGCTCCCTCGAGTCCGACACCATCGAATACGAGCGCGGCGGCGGCGCCCGCGCCGCGGCCCGGGCCGCCCGACATCATCTTCATGCTCGCGGACGACATGGGGTGGGGCGACCTTGGCGTTTATGGACACCCGGTGATGCGCACGCCGAACATCGACCGGCTCGCCGCCGAGGGCGCGCGTCTTGACGCCATGTATGTACCCTCGCCCGTCTGCGCGCCCTCACGAGCCGCCCTCCTCACCGGACGCTACGGCGTCCGCAACGGCGTCAAATGGAACGACTCCTCTACCCTGCGACCAGGCGAGATCACGATCGCGAAGCTCCTGAAGTCTCAGGGCTACCAAACCGCCGCGGTCGGCAAGTGGCATCTCGGGGCGACCGCGCCCGACCTGCCGCTGCGACATGGTTTCGATTCGTTCTACGGAATGATGAGTTCGCCGCCCGCAACTCAGTTCGTGCTCGGCGAGCAGATCACGTCGGATTTCCCCGGCATGGATCTCGTTACCAAGCGACTGACCGATGAAGCCACGGCCGTCATACGGAAGGCCTCGAGCGATCGGCCCCTCCTCCTCTATCTGGCCCACCACGCTCCACACTCTCCGAACTACTCCTCGGCAGGGTTCATCGGCAAGTCCGGCTTCGGCGACTACGGCGATGCCATGCAGGAACTCGACTGGTCGGTGGGCGAGGTGATGCGCGCTCTTCGGGAGACAAACCGCGACCGGAACGCCCTCGTGATCTTCACGAGCGACAACGGTCCCGTCGCCGCGGGGTCGCCCGGACCGTTCACCTACGGCAAGGGCAACGTCAACGAAGGTGGCATCCGCGTCCCCGCGATCGCCTGGCGGCCCGGCCGGATCCCCGCCGGGCGTGTCATCAAGGACGCGGCCACGAGCGTGGACCTTTTCCCAACCTTCGCGGCTCTTGCCGGCGTGGGACTGCCGCCGCGGGACTACGACGGCGTCGACATCACGAAGCTCCTCCACGGCGAGGTCGAGCAGATGCCCGGGCCCGGGGTGGGCGGCCGGCGCGAGATGTTCTTCTTCATTCACAGCGAGGTGGCGGCCATCCGCTCGGGCCGGTGGAAATACGTGCGGCCGGGCTTCCGCGACAGCGTGCCGGTTCTCTACGACATCGAAGCGGACCCCGGCGAACTCAATTCGCTGCGCAGAGTCCACCCCGACATCGCGAGCCAGCTCGACAAGCGCATCGCCCAGTTCCGCTAGGACGAGAAGGGCCGGGGCCTCACCGACAGGTCGCGCCGCTGCAGGCGGCGAGCGTCCTGACGCGCTCGCGCAAGCGGCCCACCGACTGGGCGTTGACCTCGACCGCGTTGTCGAGTTGATACGGATCCCTCTTGAAGTCGTAGTACTCCTCTTCCTCGGTCACGTACTGGACGAAGAGCGCCGAATCGACACCGTTCTCGACCCGGACCCCCTGGTAGGTCGGCATGTACGTGGTGTTGGGGTTGGAGTTGTCCCAGTATTCGAGAAGCATCTCCGCCCGCCACGCGCTCACCGGCGCGGGAGAAGCGGCAAGGAGCGGGGTCAACGAGCGGCCCTCGATCACCGCGGGGGGTTGAACGCGCGCCCAGTCCAAAACGGTGGCGGCGATATCGACATTGCCGACGAGGTGCGGCAAAGTCACTCCCCTGCCGCCGCCGGGCACACGGATATACATCGGAACGTCGAGTGACTCGGCATAGGGCGCGGTCTTGTCCCAGAAGCGATGGGCGCCCGCGGAGATGCCGTTGTCCGACATGAAGACGATCGCGGTGTTCTCGAGTTCGCCCTGGGCCGAGAGAGCCTGAACGACCCTGTCGATCATCTCGTCCACGGATTGAAGCGCGCGCAGGCCATTCCGGTACTCGCCATCGATAGCATTGACGATGGCGTTGGTGTAGCGCGGAATGCGTCTGATGTTCTGGGGCTTGTCGCTCACGTCGGGTTCGTCAAACGCCGGTGTGCGGGGAGCCCCGCGCGAACCGAACATGCCCGAATGGCGAGAGGCGGGCCGCGCGTCGTTGTGAGGAGCGTGCGGCATCACGACCAGGAAGAAGGGCTGGTCGTCCCTTTCCTCGGTCTTGCGGAGAAAGTCCAGGGCACGCGCGGAAAGAAAGTCGGTCTGATATTCGCCGGAGGCTGCTCGGAGGTCGCGTCCGTTCTCGTTGTAGGTGAAGTTCGTATACGCCTGCGGCTCGGTGAACGCCACCCACTCATCCCAACCCGGCGGGCCCGAGGTCCAACCCGCGGCATATCCGTTCGTGTACTTCCCAAGGTAGGCGGTCCGATAGCCCGCCGCCTTGAGCCACACGGGCAGCGAGTTTCCCTCGACCCCGCTATCCCGGTAGCGACCGTACCCCCCAAGCGGAGCCTGATTGCTCCGAATGCCATGCGAATGGGCATAGCGGCCGGAAAGCAGCGTGGCGCGCGATGGTCCACACAGCGGCGTGGTGGCGATCGCATTCTGGAATGAGACTCCCTGCGCGGCGATCAGCGACTGCAGGATGGGCATGTCGCGCGCGCTCGCAGAGTCTTGATCGTCCGTCACGATCAGGACGACGTTGAGCGGCCTGGGAGTGGGGGTGGGGGCGGGCGTGGGGCCGCCTCCGGAGGGACCCGTGGGCGATGAGGCGCCCGAGCCGCAGCCCTGGAGGAGGAGCAGGAGGAAGGCCGCGACGCTCGCGGGTGGTTTTGCTGTTGAAAAGCGCATCATTCGAAGAAACAGGCTCGCCACAGGACAGGATACACAGGCCCCCCCCACGACGACGGCGCACTATACAAATAAACGGACGCGCCGGGCTCCCGCGGGGCTACAAACGGGTTCCTCCAGTACAGTGGTGAGGCAGGGTACAAATGGCGGTCAAACGCGAGCATCTTCCGGGCCACGTCCACGTGAAGGGGACCATGATTCAGGCGCACTTGAACTGGCTCCGGTCCAAAGGCCTCGAACCCACGGCACTGACGCCGCACCTTTCCCCCGACCTCGGGAAACTGGTGGCCCACAACGTTCTTGCGACCTCCTGGGTTTCCCTCCTGGCGCTGGTCAGCGTGGATCGCGCCATCGCGCTTCTGGTCGGGGGAAATGCGGACGATGTCTTCCGCGAACTGGGCCGCCACTCGGCCACATCGAACCTCGCCGGCGTCTACGCGGGCTTCGTCTCGGATGAGCCGCATCGGTTCTTCGAAAAGCAGGCGAGGCTCCATAACCGTTTCCAGGACTTCGGCGCGAGCGCCTACGCGGAGACCGGCCCGAAATCGGGCCGAATGACACTCACCAGCTACATCGAGTATTCCCCGGTGTTGTGCCTCAGCGCGGTGGGCTACTACCAGGGCGCGCTCGAGACCATGAAGGCGCCCGGTCCGATCCGGGTCCGCGAGACCGCGTGCACGTGCGCGGGCGACGACGCCTGCGTCTTCGATCTGACCTGGTAGGGGCGGCCGTCGCGACCTCCGCTGGCGACGTCCCCTTTAGCGCCTCGGGACCCGGATCGGCTGGGTCCAGGCCATGAGGCCGTTCGAGTCCACGATCTTCGCGCGCACGTACCCTTCATCGCCTTTCCATTCGTAGGTGACTGCTTCCGCCTGACGAGCCGCGCCCAGGGACGTGGCCGACGCGGGCAGGCTCGGCGTCACCGCCGTCTCCTTGAGGACGCGCCCTCCCCCGCCGATGAAGAACACGCGGTAGCGACTCTGGGCCAGGGGAGCCACCTTGAGGGCTACTCCTTTGTCGGTAACCGCGTAATCCAAAAGTTCCACTCCGGTGGACGCGTAGAACTCGCCGCGTTCCATCGCGGCGAGAAGCGCCTCGGCCGTGAAACGCGCGGATCGAACCATCACCCAGGCTCGGCCGGGGGCGGAGGGAGCATTCGGCAGGGGCGGGGTCTTGAAGAAGTGCGCGTCGTCCGCGGCCACCCCGTACATCATCGTGCCGGCGCTCAGAACTTCGTCCCAAAGGGCTTCGACGCTCGGCCGATCGCCTCCGCCGAGATTGTTCGTCTGCATGTGGCCGTTCCAGATCTCGATGAAAGGCGCATCGTGAAGAGGTAACAGGTCGGAAGCGGTGAGCGACCAGACGAAGTTCGGGTGATTGATGATGGGAAGACCGCCCGCCCGCCGGATCGCATCTACGTTGCGCTGCAGAGTGTCGGTGACGCTCTTGCCCTGCTGGCGGGACACCACGGACTTGACGTTGAGCCCGATGAGGTGGACTTCCTTGCGGCCGAGATCGCGGGTCAGAGGATCCTGGCCGGGCCCGACCTCAGGGACAAACGCGTCGGTGATCTCCTCGCCCGGAATGAGCATGAAGGGGCGGAAGGGTAACGAGGTTCGATCCGTCGCGTTCGCTTCGGCGGTGCCGAAGATGGCGTTGAGGCCATCTACCGGCGTGACGGAATCATGGTCGGAAAGGACCAGGAAGTTGTAACCCTGGTCTCGATAGAAGCGGACCACATCGACGGGGCTGCTGTCGCCGTCCGTGTTGAAGGTGTGGGTATGGGTGTTTCCCTTGTACCACCGGAGCCTGGGGGTCCCCGCGGTCTCCTGAGCCGCCAGGCTCGCGGCCATCGTGAGCACCGCGGCCATGATTGCGGGCTGAAGTCGCGACACGTGGGTCATTCCGGGGCCGTCCTCTTTGAGAAAAAGCTCAGCGTCTCTTCGTGATCGCCTCGAACCAGGTCTCGGCGATCAGCTGGTAACCCTGGGCGGAGGGATGAATGTAGTCGACGAACAGGTCGGAGTACTGCAACGGGGATCGTTCAAACGCCGCGTGAAGATCCACGAGGACCACATCCTCCTCGAGCGCCATCCTGCGGATATTGTCATTCTGAGCGACAACCCACGAGTTCCGTTGCGGCGAGGCGCGGAAGTCGTTCCCCACGTTCGTCATCAGCAGCGTGGCGACGAAGGGGAAACGCCCCTGCGTCCGGACTTTTTGCGCCATGGACCGCAGTCGGTCGAAGGTGAAACACGGGGTCTGGTCGCAGCGCGTATCGGCCCAGTCGTTGGTGCCGTAAAGGATCAGGGTGAAAGCCGGTCGGCCACCGGTGAGGGAGTCG
>CAZBTT010000333.1:0-5776 GCA_964494295.1 uncultured Acidobacteriota bacterium | reverse complement strand
GAGCCGGACCACGACCATTTCATACGGCCCGGGCCCAGATCGGGCCGCCACCTTGGCGCCTGCTTCCTTCAACTCGGTCAGAAACGCCGGATCCTTCACACCCATCACCGCGACACGCAGGCCGGGTTTCACCCCGAGTTTCTCGGTACGGGTGCGGCCCGACATCAGATCAGACCTTGAATCTCTTCGGGGTTCTGGAACTTCAGTTCGGTGAGAGCGGAGAGGAGCGAACGGGCGCAGCCCCGGCAGTGATCGAGTTCGGGATACCCGACCGGATGGTCGAGGAAGGTGAGGTGAAACGCCGCATCCTCGGCGGTGTTGTGCCCGGCGCACGCTCCACCTTCGACCCGGTGAGGCGGACGCCGCTCGTACTTGAAGCCCGAGAGACCCGGGAAGGTTTTGTCGAGCAGATGTTCGACCACCCGGATGATGCGGTCCTTGTCGTAACCGAGAAGTCGGGAGTCGGCGCGGACGGAGACTTCGGTGCCGCGATCGGTCCAGGCGACCGCGATGCCAAGGGACGTGCCCTCGACCCGCAACAGGTCGCTCGCGATCTCCGCAATGACGTCGCGATGTTCGTCGGGCACACGGCCGATGGGAGCGATCTTCACCGCGCCCTGGCTCATCATCCACTGCGTGGAGATGGACTTGTACATGTACCACTCGGAGGGAACGCGGTAGTCGCGCAACTCGCTGAGCAGGTCGCGCGCCTCTTCGTCGCGCGTGAGCTTTTCGAACATCCGGAAGTCGAGGGCGGTCGCGCCGTGGAGGAGGGCGCTGGTGTCCGTGTAGATGCCGAGCGCGGCGGCGGCGCGGCCTTTGGGCCCGATGTCGTCCCACACCCCAAAGGCCAGGCCGATCGAGGCCATGAACGCGGAGGTCGATCCCACGGGAAGACCCACATACGCGTGCCGGATCGAGCGCACGCCCTTCTCCTGGCTCTGCCGCTCCACTTCTTCAAGCCCGGTGTGATGGTCGGCCACGAAGAAGAAGTCGCGCTCCGGCCTGACCCCGGTGGTATTGCGCGCGCCAAGGGGCGGCGAGGCGTCGACCATGCAGGCGAGGCCATCTTCGATCCGGCCCTCGTTTGGATGGAAGTACTCGATGTTGCAAACCCTCGCCATCTGAACGTTCTGCGGATGCCCGAGCGCTCCGGTCAGGATGTGGACCTGGCTCGCGCCGAGTTTCTTGAGGATCGCCGACAACATGATGGCGCTGCCAAAAGCGTCCGGGTCGCCTGTCCATTGCGTGTAGATGTTGGCGCCTCGTTCCCGGATCAACGGCGCGGAACGCTTGAGGCCCGCATAGGCCGAATAAGCGAGGCGAAGCAGTTCGAAGTGGTTCCGGGTGAAGCGCTTTCCAAAAGGAGCGCCGAACTTCGAGATAACCCGCGTGATTCCGGGCAGCCTTCCCGGGTTCACAAGGGACCGCGGCCGCGCGGACCCCTCCTTCGGCGGCCGGCCCCCATTGCCGTTGCCGCTACCCGCGCCGGGAGGCTGTGAGTTCAATAGAACTTGCGGCCGGAAGCCGCGTATTCACCCAGAATGGGCGCGGGATCGAAGCGCGCCCCATGCTGGCCCTGCAGCCGCTTGAGGGTTTCGAGAACAGCGCCCGCCCCGAGTTTGTCGATGGCGCGGAAAGGCCCACCCCACCAGGGCGGGAAACCGAGGCCGAAGATCGCACCCACATCGCCGTCAACGGGCTTGCGCAGAATGCCTTCCTGAAGGCAGTAGGCGGACTCGTTCAGGAAGGCGTGGAACAGGCGCTCCTGAATCACTTTAGGGTCCATCGTCTTCTGCCCCGCGCCGCTTGGCATCAGGGTGTAGACCGAGGCGTCGACTTCCTTCGACTTCGAGCCTTCCGTGTACTTGTAGAAGCCCTTCGCGTTCTTTCGGCCCAAACGCCCGTCCGCGATCAGCTTCGCCATCGAGCCCGGCGGATCCATACGGGCGCCAAAAGCATGGTGGAGGATCTTCTGGACCTTGGCCCCGACGTCTATGCCCACTTCATCGAGCAGGGTGATCGGTCCGACCGGGAATCCGAAATCCTTCATCGCCTTGTCGATCGCTTCGACGGCCACACCCTCTTCGAGGAGATGGGCCGCCTCGTTCATGTAGGGCGAAAGAGCGCGAGTGGTGAAGAAGCCCGGGCCATCGCCGACCACGATGACGTGTTTGCCGATCCGGCGGCCGAACGCGACCGCGACTTCGGTGGCGCGGCGAGACGTGTCCTTCGTCTCGATGATCTCGAGCAACGGCATCTTGTGGACCGGCGAGAAGAAGTGCATGCCGAGGACGAGGTCCTTGCGCTTCGCGTTCGCGGCGATGTCGGTGATGGGCAGCGACGACGTGTTGGACGCGAACACGCACGTATCGGATGTCGCCTCCTCGGTTTCCTTCAGAACCTGACGCTTCACGTTCAGGTCCTCGAAAACCGCTTCGATCACGAGCTCCGCCTGTTTGAATCCGCTGTAGTCGGTGGTGACCGACACCCGGTCCATCTTCTGCTCGACCTCACGGGCGCTGAGACTCCCCCGCTTCCGCCGCTCGGCCCAGATGCCCCGGACGTAGCCGAGGCCGCGGCTCGTGCTCGCGTCGTCGCGGTCCTTCATCCGGCCGCGCATGCCGGAGTCGGCGGCGATACCGGCGATTCCCGCACCCATGAGACCGGCCCCGAGGATGCAGATTTTCGAGATCTCGGGCGGCGGCTCGGGGAGCGGCACCGCCTTCTTGATGTCCTGGGTGGCGAAAAAGACGTTGACCAGTGCGCGAGACACCTCGCCCACGAGCAGTCCGCCGAACGCCTGTTTCTCGAGATCGAGCCCGGCGGCAAGCGAAGTCGCCGTGCCGTCCTTGATGACCTCGATGGCGCGAAGCGGCGCCGGATAGTGGCCGCCCGTCTTCGCCATGACCGTGGAACGCGCTTTCGAGAAGATGATCGGCCTCGCGAGTTTCTCCATGACCGAGATGCCCGGTCGCTGCGGCGTCTTTCCGCCCGCGATGGCGAGGGCGAGCGCCGCGGCCCGATCCTCGAGAATCGAACGAGGGACGACTTCGTCCACGAGGCCGGCGCGGAGAGCCTTGCTCGCCTTGAGGTTGCGCGCGCTCAGAATCATGTCGAGACCGAGAGCGAGGCCGACGAGGCGAGGCAGGCGCTGCGTCCCACCCATGCCGGGGACGAGGCCGAGCTGAACTTCCGGCAGGCCGATCGCGGTCTTCGGATCGTCGCTCGCGACGCGTCCCGCGCAGGCCAGGGAGAGTTCGGTTCCCCCGCCCAGGCAGATGCCGTTGATCGCAGCCACGAAGGGAATCCTCGAGCCCTCGATGCGGTTGAGCAGGGCGTGCCCCTTGCCCGCGAGGGCCGCAGCCTCGGCCGCGGTGGTCACCGCGACGAACTGCTTGATGTCGGCGCCGGCGATGAAGCCCTCGGGCTTGCCGCTCACGATGACGACGCCGCGGAGAGTGGCGTCCTTCTCGATCTGAGAGAAGACCGCCTCGAACTCGTCGAGCAGACCGAGGGAGAGCACGTTGAGCTTCTCCGAGGCCACGTCGAGAGATACGACAAGAACGCCATCGTCGCGACGACGGGTGGTGAGGCTCCCGGTCATTGAATCACTCCTGTTTCGCGCAAGGTGTCGATGCGCGCTTTCGAAAGGCCCAGCGAACGTAGAACGTCCCGCGTGTGTTCGCCGTGCCGGGGGGCCCGGGGGCGTTTGCGGCCGGTGATCGCGGGCAGGAACGTGGGTGAGAGGAATGTACCTCTCGCGGTCTGCTGGGGCGCAAAGGCGTGGCGAGCGCGGATCTGCGGGTCGGCCAGGACCTCGGTCATGTTCTGAACCGGGGTCACGCAGGCATCGAGAGGCTCGAGGAGGGCCAGCCACTCGGCCCGCGCCTTTGACTTGAAAGCCCGCTCCAGGTCAGCGGACATCGCCGGCTGCTTCTTCCTCGACCATTGGGTGCGGGCGTGATCGGGGAAACCGAGCGCCTCGCAGATCGATCGCCAGAACTGCGGCTCAAGGGCGCCAAGCGCGATCCTCCGGCCATCGGCGCAGTCGTAGGTTCGATAACACGCGTGGGTCCCCCACAGTTCGTCGTGTTCGACGTCGGGAGCCGACAGAGAGCGAACGAGCGGAGCCGAGATGAGGGCGAGGGCTCCATCCATGATCGAGAGGTCGATGACGCCGCCGTTGTAGCCGCGACGACCATGGTCCTTGAGTTTCGCGAGGATAGCGACCAGGGTCAGCAAACCCGCGGCGGTGTCGGCGGCAAGTCCTGGAGACATCGAGGCTCCGCCGCTCAACAGGCCCACTTCTCCCATGATGTTGAGATCGTGCGTAGCGCGGCGAGATCTCGGGCCGGTGGCGCCATAGCCGGAAAGGCTGACGAAGAGGAGCTTCGGAGCGATGCGGCGAAGCCGCGCCGCGTCGAGGCCGAGACGGTGCATGACCCCGGGCCGGAAGCTCTCGACCAGGACGTCACTCTTCGCGGCCATCGCTTTCACGAGGGCGATGCCTTCCTTCGATTTGAGGTCCAGCGCGACGCTGCGCTTGCCCCGGTTGAGCCAGGCGTGGAGCGCGCTGTCCGAACCGTCACTCACCGCGGGAGCCATGCCCCGGGTGGGATCGCCGATTTCCTTTTCCTCGATCTTCACAACCGTGGCCCCGAGGTCCGCTAGAGCGGCGGTGACGTAAGGACCAGGAAGATGTCTCGAGAGATCGAGGACGCGGAGGCCGGTGAGAGGGAGCGCTTTCATCAGCGCGGGACGGCCGCTCCGCGCGAAGGGATGTCGGTCGTTGGTGAAGACACTAGCAGTTCGTGGTGAAAGTCCGCCGCAGCACCGAGACGAGCGATGCGCCCGCCTGGCGATGAGCCGAAGGGCTCGAATATCGCGAATATTCGAGCTCCTGAGCGAAGAAGCCCGGGCGGGATGCAGCGTTCGTGGCCCAAGGCCAGGCTTGCGCGCTCGAATGTCGGCAGACTTTCAGCACGAGCTGCATTCAGCGTTCGAGGACCATCGCGAAACCCATGCCGCCCTGGGCACACACCGAAATCAATCCGAACTTCGAGTTCCGCCGGGTCATCTCATGACCGAGCGTGCCGGTGATGTGCGCGCCCGTGGCGCCGAAGGGATGACCGATCGCGATCGAACTCCCGCACACGTTGAGCTTCGACCGGTCCACCACACCCACGCGGCCGCCGCGCCCCAGACGCTCCTTCGCGAAGGTTTCGCTCTCGAGCGCCTGGATGTTCGACGCCACCTGGGCGCCGAACGCCTCGTGCATTTCGATGAGATCCATGTCGGCCAGGGTCAGGCCCGCCCGGTCAAGCGCCATGGGAATCGCGAACGCCGGGCCCATCAGCAGCTGCCATGCCGGATCCACCGCGGCCACCGCCCACGACTTGATGTAGGCAAGGGGCGTGTAGCCGAGCGACTTCGCCCGGTCTTCGGACATGAGAAGCACCGAGGCGGCGCCGTCGGTCAGAGGCGAGGCGTTGCCCGCGGTGACGGAGCCGAAACGGCGATCGAACACCGGCTTCAGCTTCGAAAGCGCTTCCATCGAGGTGTCCGCGCGGATGAGACCATCGGTGGTCGCGGTCGTCCCGTACTTCGGAGCGACGTGCACCGGAGCGATCTCCTTGCCGAGACGGCCATCGTCGCGCGCCTTCGCGGCGTTCTGGTGGGAACGGAATGCGATCTCGTCCTGTTCGGCCCTCGAGATGCCGTTGTCCTTCGCCAGCTGCTCGGCCTACTGCCCCATCCAAAGTCCGGTCCGGGG
>CAZBTT010000332.1:0-5800 GCA_964494295.1 uncultured Acidobacteriota bacterium | reverse complement strand
GGCGAATGCTATTGATAAAATTGGACAATCGACACACGGAACCAGTGTTTTTGATCGACCGGGTATTTCGATCAAATTATCTGCTTTACATCCACGCTATGAATTTTCTCATAAAAATCAGGTCACTGAACAGGTTGTTCCTCGTTTAAAGCAATTGGCGCTGAAGGCAAAAGCGGCCAATATTGGTATGACGATTGATGCCGAAGAGGCCGATCGATCGGGTGGTCCCGACCGAGGGGTGTTTCTTCTCGAGTTCCTTCATCCTCTCCCGAAGCACGCCGCCCAACTTCACCGCCTTCTCCATGAGCTTCTCGTCTTCGTACACCGCGATGGTGGCAAGGGCGGTGGCGCACGCGAGGGTGTGGCTGTTGTAGGTGAGGCCGCCGGGAAACGCCCGATCCTTGAACGCCTGCGCGATGTGCGACCGCATGCCCACAGCACCCAGCTGGACGTAGGCCGAAGTCAGACCCTTGGCCATCGTGATCATGTCGGGGACAACTCCCCAGTGCTCGACCGCGAACCACTTGCCGGTGCGCCCGAAGCCGGACATGACTTCGTCGGCGATCAGGAGGATGCCGTGCTTGTCACAGATCTCGCGGACCGCCTTCATGTAGCCGTCGGGCGGAATCAGGATTCCGTTCGTGCCGACCACGGTCTCCATCAGGAAGGCCGCGATGTTCTGTCCGCCTTCGTAGCGGATGATGTCCTCGATCTCGCGGAGGCAGACGTCGAGCGGCTCGGGATCCTTCCGGCCGTACTTGTGAAAGTCCGGCGCGCGCACGATCCCGGGGATCGATGGCTCGGCGAACCAGCGCCGGGGATCTCCGGTGAGGGCGATCGCACCCGCGGTGCCGCCATGGTACGAGCGATACCGCACCATGATCTTGTGCCGGCCGGTGACGGCTCGCGCGATGCGAATGGCGTTCTCGTTCGCCTCCGCTCCGCCGTTGGTGAAGAAGAATGTGTCGATATCGCCCGGCGAAATCGACGCGAGCTTCTTGCCGAGGCGAGCCCGCGGCTCGGTGGCCATGAATGGATTCGCGTAGCAGAGCGTCGCCGCCTGCTTCTGGATCGCGTGCACGACCCTTGGATGGGAGTGCCCGATGTTGCTGCACATCAGCTGCGAGTTGAAGTCGAGGTAGCGCTTGCCTTCGGGCGTCCAGAAATACACGCCGTCCGCCCTGGCCACGGGTATCGGGTCGATCTTCGACTGCACCGACCACTCGTACATCGTGTGGCGCTTGCACAGATCCACCATCTCGGCGCCGCCCATCGGCCGCTCGAGCATTTCCGTCTTCTCTTCGGTCATTGTTCCTTCTTCGGCTCAGGCGAAAGCCGCATCAGCACGAGGTAGATCAGGAACGCCGCCCCAAACCCGACGAACCAGCCGTAATCATAAAGGGGCTTGAGCGGCGGCCACAGCAAGCCACCCCAGGAGAGCGCACAACCGACCAGCATCGCCGCAACTGCGGCAGGGTTCCAGCCCGCGCGGTAGCGATACGCGCCCGTGGTGAGGTAGAGATCCCCAAGGTCGAGTTTCGTGCCCCGGACGATCCAATAATCGGCGATGAGCACGCCGCCGATCGAGCCCAGGCCCCCCGAATAGCCGACGAGCCAGGTAAAGATGTAGCCGGTGGGATCCGCGAGAAGCCGCCACGGCTGCATGAGTATCCCGAGGATCCCGGTGATGAGGCCGCCGGTTTTGAACGATATCCAGCGCGGAAAGGCGTTCGCGAAGTCGTTCGCGGGAGAGACCACGTTCGCGGCGATGTTCACCGACAGCGTCGCCACCACCACCGTGAACATCGAGACCGCGATCACGATCGGGCTGTCGAACTTCGCCACCAGCTTGATGGGGTCCCAGATCGCCTCGCCATAGATGATGGCGCTCGCGCTGGTGATGAATACGCCCATCGCGGCGAAGATGAACATCGTGGTGGGAAGGGCCACGGTCTGGCCGATGACCTGCTCGCGTTGAGAGCGCCCGAAGCGTGTGAAGTCCGGCATATTGAGGGAGAGCGTCGCCCAGAAACCGACCATGCCGGTAAGGGACGGCACGAAGACCTTCCAAAACGATCCGAAGTCGTCGAACTTGCTGGGCTGAGCGAGCAGCGGGCCCATGCCGCTCGCGGCGTCGTAGGCCCACACCACGAGCGCGCCCGTCATCACGAGAACGAAAGGCGCGGCCCAGTTCTCGACCAGCCGCAGGAGATTCATCCCCTTGTAGATGATCGCGATGTTCATGCCCCAAAAAATCATGAACGAGATCCACTCGGTGGTGGTGTGCCCGAGGAAGCCCGCGCCGAGCAGCGTGGACCAGCCTGGAATCACGCTCGCGAAAAGGGTGTGAACCGCCTCCCCGCCGATCCAGGCCTGGATGCCGAACCAACCGCAGGCCACCAGAGCCCGCATCAGGGCGGGCAGGTTCGAGCCGAATGTGCCGAACGAGGCGCGAGCGAATACGGGGAACGGAATGCCGTACTTCGTGCCCGGATGCGAATTCAACAGGATGGGAATGAGGACGATGGTGTTGCCAAGCAGAATAGTGAAGAGCGCCTCTTTCCAACTCATCCCCGCCGCGAGCAGGCCCGACGCCATCATGTAGGTCGGGATGCAATGCGCCATGCTGATCCACAGCGCGGCGAAGTTGTAGGTCGTCCAGTCCCGGTGGATGACGGGGACGGGCGCCAGGTCCTCATTGAACAGGGAACTCGCGCGGGCGCGCGCCCGGGACTCGGGCGTCAACTCGACGCGGCCGTCAGGGTGGTGGACCTCCGATGTCACAAGCGCGGGTGCCCGGCCTGACGCTTGACGTACTGGCCGCGACCCAAAGCTCCCTTGAAAACGCCGTGGTCGACAATGACTTCGCCGCGGGAGAGAACCACCGCGGGGGCGCCGGTCACGACGCGGCCTTCATAGGGGTTGTAGTCGACGCGCATGTGGTGGGTCTTGACCGAGATCGTGTGCTCCTTCTCGGGATCCCAGAGAATGATGTCGCCATCCGAGCCGACCGCGATCGTCCCCTTTTTCGGGAAGAGACCGAACATCTTCGCGGGGCTCGTGGACATGAGCTGGACGAAGCGGTGCTGGTCGATGAAGCCCTTCCGCACGCCTTCCCAGAGCATGTAGAGCCGCGTCTCGATGCCGGGCGCGCCGTTGGGGATCTTCGAGAAGTCGTCCTTGCCGAGAAGTTTCTGGCTCGCTTCGTTCATGCAGAACGGGCAGTGGTCGGTGGAGACGACCTGCAGATCGTTCTGGGCGAGGCCCTTCCAGAGAGCTCCCTGATTCCACTTCTCGCGCAGCGGCGGAGACATCACGTAGCCGGCACCCTCGAACCCGGGGCGTTCGTAGTCTTCGTACGAAAGGAACAGGTACTGCGGGCACGTTTCGGCGTAGGCGGGCAGACCCATGTCGCGAGCCTGCTTCACCTTCTCGAGCGCGTCCGAACTCGACAGATGGACGATGTAGATCGGAACGCCCGCCATCTCGGACAGGGCAATCGCTCGGCCCGTGGCTTCGGCCTCGGCGCGAGTCGGCCGGGTCAACGCGTGGTACTTGGGAGCGGTCTGGCCCTTCATCAGGGCTTCCTTCACAAGGGTGTCGATCACTCCCCCGTTCTCCGCATGCATGCAGATCATGCTGCCGGTCTCACGGGTGCGGCGGAGCGCCTTGAAGATCGTGGCGTCGTCGACCTGGAAGACGCCCGGGTAAGCCATGAAGAGCTTGAACGAAGTGACGCCCTCGTTGCGGGTGAGCTTGTCCATGTCGTGCGCCGCCTGCTCGGACAGCTCGCGGATGATCACGTGGAACGCGTAGTCGATCGTGGCCTTGCCCTCGGCCCGCTTCATCCAGCCTTCGAATGCAGGGTAAAGACCCTCGCCGAAGTTCTGGATCGCGAAGTCGATGAGCGTGGTGGTTCCGCCGTGCGCCGCGGCGATCGTGCCGGTCTCGAAATCATCCGCGGACGTGGTCCCGCCAAACGGCATGTCGAGGTGGGTGTGGACGTCGATGCCGCCCGGCATCACGAGTTTCCCGGACGCGTCGATCACGGTGTCGGCGGGAATGTTCATTCCCTTGCCGATCATCGTGATCACGCCTTTGTCGATGTAAATATCGGCGTCGTAGCGGTCGGACGCCGTGACGATCGAGCCGTTCTTGATCAGTGTGGTGGTCATTTTCGATTCCTCCAGCTACGGACGGGCGGCGGTCGCGGTTTCCATTTCCTCGGACGAATACCCTTCCGCGTCGTAGCCGCCCGCGTATTCGGCGTCGTCCGGGCGGCGGATCTTCGAGTGCACCACCACGCGGTCGCGACGAAGGCCGCGGAAGTCCTCCACGCTCTTCCAACCTTTGTCGGCATTCCGCTCGATGAACTGAGTCAGGCCTTCCTTGAGATTCTTGATGACCGTCCGCCCGACTGCCTTGTCGAGCATCTCCGCCGTTCACCACTGAACCGTTCCGCCGCCGAGCAGGAAATAACTCCGCGCCCTGGGGATATGCGGCACGCCCCCAATGCCCGAGAACGCCTTGTCCGGAAACGCCTTCGTCATCTTCGCCATGTTCGCGAGGGACATCGGCAGAATCGCGGGGCCGCCCATGCCACCGCTGGACACGAGACCATCCACGTTCATCTCGAACTCGAGGGTGTCCGCATCGATGATCGGAAGAGACGGGAAGGTGTTGGAGGAAACCACCGCGTCGGCGCCGCCCCGGAAGACCGCGCCCGCCTCCACCGTCATGTCCGCCGAAGCCGGGGTCAGCTTGGCCCATACCGGGACCTTCGCGACCTCCTTCACCACCTGGGTGACGAAGGAGCAAAGCGCCTGGTCCTTCCCGATATTCGAGCCCATGTCCGTGCGGTCCATGTGCGGGCAGGACAGGTTCATCTCGATGCCGTCCGCACCCGCGTCCTGACAGGCCTTCGTGAGATCGCGCCAGTGGTCGAGTTCCTTGTCGCTTCCGGACCCCGCCATGATCGAAGCGATCAGGATCTTGCTCGGATGCGCCTTCTTGATCCGCTCCAGCCTGGGGATCCACCAGTCGAGAGGCTTGTCGGAGATGAGTTCCCAGTTCCACGATGACACCAGTGCGCCATCACGGCCCTTGTTCATCGAGAGCGAACCGGTCGCCGGGTTCGACCGCGTGAACTTGGTCTTGGGGCCGGCCACGTTCACCACGGGATGCATGCCGATGGTCTTCACCACCACCCCGCCCCAGCCCGCGTCGAAGGCGCGCATGATGTTGCTCTCCGACTCAGTGGGCGGAGCCGAAGAAAGAAGGAACGGATTTTCGAACTTGATGCCGGTGAAATTCACCGATAGGTCGACGGTCATGGGACCTCCAGAACGGATGTGAAACTCAAACTGCGATAGCGGCGGCCTCGTTTTCTAAAGCGCGGTGAGGGGACCGTAGGTTTCGGGCCTTCGGTCGCGGTAGAACTGCCAGGTCGACCGGACCTGATCGATCATGTCGAAGTTGAGATCGGCCACCACCACGGCGTCCCGGTCCCGCGAGGCCTCGGCGATGATCTGGCCCCGCGGATCGCAGAAGTAGCTCTGGCCGTAAAACTCGCCGATGTGCCAGGGCGCCTCATGCCCTACCCGATTGATCGCGCCGACGAAGTAGCCGTTCGCCACCGCGTGGGCCGGCTGTTCGAGCTTCCAGAGGTACTCGGAAAGCCCGGCGACGGTCGCGGAGGGGTTGAAGACGATCTCGGCGCCGTTGAGCCCGAGGATGCGCGCCCCTTCGGGGAAGTGCCGGTCGTAGCAGATGTAGACGCCGACGTTGGCGTAGGCCGTCT
>CAZBTT010000331.1:0-5809 GCA_964494295.1 uncultured Acidobacteriota bacterium | reverse complement strand
GGAGCTCGGGGGGGTTCAGCTCGTTCTTGAGGAACCTGCCTTCCTTCATCCCCATGTGAGCCTCAATGAGGCGGGCGGGGATGGCGACCATCAATGCCATGGCCATCTCTGCCACCGACCCGCTGGAGGCCTTCGGCGTGTTTTTGACCACGATGCCCCTGGCTTCGCAGGCCTTCTTGTCGACATTGTCGAGGCCCACGCCCCCGCGGATCACAAGTCTGAGCCTGGGGGCCTGGGCCACCACCTCTGCCGTCACCTTGGTCTTGGAGCGGATGAGCAGGACCTCGGCCTCGGCCAGGTCAGCCATGTTGTCGCTGACTTCTCCGAAGGTCTTGAGACGCTCCGGCATCTTTGCGTCGAATGCGTCCGCGATGAGGATCTTCATGTAGTGCCTCTGGGTTGGGTGGGAGTGGAAAGGGCAGCAGGCTGGAGCGCACTTGCGGGTCGAATCAGGCGGACCTTGGAGGCATGATCCATGATCTTCAGCGGCTAGCCGGGAGGCTGCCCTTGTCCGGGTTCCTGGTCGGAACCGCCCGGGCCCGTCGTCGCGGCGACCGCCGAGGCGGGGATGGGGTCCTGGCCGAGGGTCGAACGCTCGCGGTCGTGCCGCTCCTCCCACTCGCGCTGGGCGAGTTTCACGTCTCTCCACCATTTGAAGTGATGGCTGTACGCGTAGAACTCGTCGACCGTCCCGGTGATCATCGAGAAGAACGCGGACTTCTCTTCCGGGAAGACCGCGCCCATATACACATGGATCATCAGTCCCGATACCACCGCGCCGACCGCTGCGAAGTGGACCACGATCGCCCATCCCACGACCGTGGGGCCAAAGAGCTGGAAGGCCATGATGACGCCGCTCGCCATCACCACCGGGATCATCGCGTAGATCATGAAAGCGAACAGCTTCTGGCCCGCGTTGTAGCTCCCCTGCGGCGGGAGAGCCTCCTTGCTGCGGCCGAGGATGCGCAGGGTGCGCACGATCAGCCAGCGGAAGTCGTCGCGATCGAGCGCTATCTCCTTATGGAGGACTTCCCCGAGGTAGGTGCGGTAGCCGAAAACGGCGTACACGAGGAACACGAAGATCCAGAGCAGCCCGAGGGCCACGTGGAACTCCAGCATGTTGGCGCGGCCGCCAAAGGCGCCCTCGGCGATCGAGACATACCAGTTCGGGACCACACGGAAGTAGGTTGATGAGATGAGAGCGACGCCTGTGAGCAACTCGAGCAGCCACACGGAGGCGTTGAACCAGTGGAGGAGCATGATCGCGACGTGGTGCTTCTTCATCCGAAGCTGGCGCATCGTCTCCGCCTGCTCGGCGCTGAGCGGCACCGCGCTCAGGGGAATCGCGTCACTCCTCAAAGTCGTTCTCCCCTTTTCCGAGCTGGGTGAAGAAGGCCGCGGCCTGGCCCAGGAAGGTGACGCCCACCGCGAGCAGGACCAGGGGCCGCACGGCCATGCGCCAGAACTCGCCGGCCGCGGGCAGATGGGGCGGGCGGGGCGGGAAACTCTGGGCCACGAGGGCCAGCGACTCGGGCTTGCCGAGGTAGTAGACGTTCGGGCCAACCGCGATGTCGTTCGTCTCGATGCGCGCGGCGCCTTCGGCATACACGAGCCGGAACACTTCGCTGCCACGGTCTTCGAGATCGCCGAAGTACTTGGCGTGGGCGGTGCACGTGGCGACACACGAAGGCGGCTCGCCGCGTTCGATTCGCGGCAGGCAGAAGTCGCACTTGTCGACCTTCTTCGTGACCGGGTTGATGTAACGCGCGTCATACGGGCAGGCAGCCACGCAGAAGGCGCAACCGATGCAGAGGTCCTTGTCGACGCGGACGATGCCATCCTTCCCCTGCGACGTAGCTCCCGAGGGACACGCCTCGGCGCATGGGGGGCGGTCGCACTGGTTGCACTGCGCGACGTAAACCGCGGACGTGAGTTTCGGGAACGTTCCCGCGATCGGCGTCTTCCGCACATGCGTCCGGGCAAAGCCTGCGGGCACGCTCCACTCGGCATTGCAGGCCACCGTGCACGCCTCGCACCCCACGCACTTGCGTAGATCGGTGACCATGGCGTAGCGGGGCATCAGTTCCTCTTAAGCCTTCATCGGTCGCACGAAGTTGACCCGCATGCCGGTGCCGCCCATCAGCGGGTCGACCTTGACCCGGGACATGAGGGCGGTGTCGGAGGCGCCCCTGCCGGAAGCCCGTCTCAACCCTCGGGAGCGCTGGCCAAAGCCGTGCACCAGATAGACGCAATCGCGCCGGATACCCTCGGTGACCTTCACGCGTACCTTCAGACTGCGAACACCCTCGTCGTTCTCGAGGAGCGCGTGATCGCCATCGAGAAGCTGCAGGTCCGCGGCCACCCCGGTATGGAGCCAGGCCTCGTTCTCGGGCATCAGGGCGTTGAGGGCCTCGTTGTTCTGAGTGCGCGCGAAAGAATGCGCCGGCGCGCGGCCATAGATGAGCCGCAAGAAACCTTTCGGCGGATCTTCGACCTTGGTGTAGCGCGGCAGAGGGTCGGCCCCGAGTTGCTCCAGCTCCTTCGAGAAAAGCTCGATCCGCCCGCTCGCCGTGGCGAAGAGCGGCTCGTCTTCCGGTGTCCGGTCCTCGAAATAGGGACGTCCCTCGAAGGCGATAGCGCCTCGCGCGCGCAGGTCAAGCGGGTTGATGCCCAAAGGCTCGACCATGGCGGCAAGATGCTGCTCGGGCGTGTCCCACGGAAAGAAGCCCTCGAGCCCAAGCCTCCTCGCGAGTTGCTTCGCGATCCACCAACCGGGCTTCGACTCGTGGAGCGGTTCGCAAACCGGCTGCCGGATCGACACGAAGGGCCGCTTCGCCGACCCGACGAACAGGGGCGGATCGTAGCGCTCGAGATAGGTCGCCTCGGGAAGGACCACATCGGCGTAGTCGATCTGGTCGACCGGAAGGACGTCGACCACCACCATGAGGTCCAGCTTCTCGATCGCCTGGAGAGTCCGCCGAGGCTGGGGAATGCTCTCGATGACATTCTGTCCGTAGACGATCCACGCCTTGATCGGATAGGGATCGCCGCTGAGCGTGGCATCGATGAGGCCGTTGGTGACGCCCATGTCTTCGGAGGCCAGCGGGAAGCGGCTGCCGGCACCGTCTGCTCTACCGCGCTCCGACTCCGGAAAGTCCGGGAGTTCGAAGCCGCCCTGACTGAGAGGCGTCGGCAGGAAGATGCCGCCCTTGCGCCCCCAGCTTCCGAGCAGGGCGGTGAGGATCGCCATCGCGCGCGCGCGCTGCGTGTCGTCGCCGTACCAGGTGACGTGCCGCCCCGGATGCACCACGACCGAAGGCTTGGCCTCGCCCATGGCTCGCGCGGTCTCGCGGATCTGCTCAGCGGGAAGTTCAGTGATCGACGCCGCCCATTCCGGAGTGAAGTCACGCACGTGCGTCGCGAGCTGATCGAAGCCCTGCGCGTATTTCGCGATGTAAGGCTTGTCGTAGAGGCCCTCGGTGATGAGCACATGGATCCAGGCGAGCAGCAACGCGATGTCGGTGCCGGGGCGAATCGGGAGCCACCAGTCGGACTTTGAAGCGGCGGTCGAGAATCGCGGGTCGACGGCGATCAGTCTTGCGCCGCGCGCCAGCGCCGTCGCGAAGGCCGTGATCTGGGACGTGAACACGTTCTCGCCGAGGTGGCTGCCGATCAGGACGATGAGCTTCGACTCGTCGAGGTCGAGCGGCTCCGGCGAGCCTAGACCCTGGCCGAAGGTCAGGGAGTAACCGACGTCGCGAGGGCCCCGGAACTGCGCGAACGAGGGATCGGCGCTGTTGGGGGTGCCGTAGGCCTTGAGCAGAGTGCCGAAGAAGCGCGAGCCGACTCCGTGGGGGAAAAAAGCCACGGCTTCCGGTCCGTGCTCTTTCTTGATGGCCTCGAGTCTTGCCGCCAGAAAGTCGAGCGCCTCGTCCCAGGTGGCCCGTTTGAACTGACCTTCCCCGCGCTTGCCGGTCCGGAGGAGCGGATACTTCAGCCGGTCGGGGTCGTAGAGCAGGCCGGTGCCCGCGTTTCCGCGCGCGCAGAGCCGGCCTTGGTTCAGGGGGTGATCGGGGTTCCCCTCGACGCGAACCACCTTGCCCGCGGCCACGCTCGCAAGAACCCCGCATCGCCAGAAGCACATTTCACAGTAGGTCGCGATCTTCTCGACACGCTGGTCGGCGCGCCAGCCCGGAGGGTTCGCGGGAGCCCGGGCGGCGGCGAGCGCGGCGGCGGAGGCGCTCGCCGCCGCGGTGTTGCCGAGAAAGCGCCTTCTTGACAGACCCGTCATGGCGTTTCCTCTCTGACCGCTCGGCCTTCAGCAGCCCGCGGGAGCGGGAGGTCCCTTCTCGACTGTGACCTTGCCGCCGACCTTGAGCTCCGAGGCCTTCTTCGTATTGAAGGCTATGCCCGTGGCGGACACCTCCACGATCTTGCCGACGGCTCCCTTGATGTCGGGGAGCTTGATGCCGGCGCCCCTCTTCACCCACGACGGCTTCTCCCCCGGGACCTCGATCTCGACTCTCACGCCCTTGATCGACGTGATGGTGCCGCTGACCGGCGTCGCCTTGGCCGACACGGTCTTCTCATCGGTATCGGCGGTGAGCGGCGCGGATGCGGCCAGGGCCATGGCGGCGCACAGACCGAGCCCGATTGCGAACGTCAGACGCTTGAACATGACGGTTCCCCTTTGATGGTTCAGAAGACCAGTTGGAGCTGGGTGACGAGTGTGTTGAAGTCCTTGCGCGATCCCTTGTCGAACTCGATGCGGCCGAACTCGGCGCTGACCTTCAGGCTCTGTCCCCAGATGTAGTAGTTGGCTCCGCCGCCGTACCAGTCCGCGATCTCGTCGACCGTGTCGAACAGCGAAGCAAAACGCCACTTTTCATACCGGGCGAAGACCTGCAGCTTGGTTCGCGGCAGCAGGTAGCCGACCTTGCCGTAGTAACCGTTCTTCTCACCGTTCAGTCCAAGCACGCCGCTGTCGGGTGTCGCTCCCTTGTAGGCGCCATCGAGGTCCACCTTCTCGTACGCGCCGGACAGGGTCAGAGTGCCGGCGTTCGCGGTCGGATACTCGAAGAAGCCGTCGAACGTCCAAGCCTGATAGTCCCTCGGCTGGATCCTGGTGACGGTGTCGGTGTAGGTCACCTTGGGCTCGATCTGGTATGCGGCGCCGATCGTCAGCACCTTCTTTTCGCCCAGGTACGTGCCCTTGTAGCCATAGCCGCTCTCCGGGTCGAGCAGAGTGAGGTGTCCGCGCGCCGAGTAGCGGAAGTTCGAGGCCGGCGCCGAGGCTCCGGAAACCGCCTGTCGCCCTTCCATCACATCGGCCCGGTACTGAAGGCGCTGCTTGAGCAGGTTGCCCCAGATCGCGACGCCATTGTCCCGGGTCCCCACGAAGGGCGCACGGATGAAGGGCGAGCGGTCGAGGGTCAGGGGCTCCTCGCACGCCTCGAGGTTTTCGCGGGACAGGTTGTACTTGAACTTGCCCACGTTGATCTTGAAGCTCTCGTGAAGGTCGAAGCGCAATACCGCGTCGAGCAACTGGAAGTTCGTGCCGAGATTGGAGCCGGACACGTCCAGCACGCCGACGTTCTGGTCTTCGGTGAACTCGGTCTGCACGTAGAGGCTGAGCTTCTCGCCCCAGGCGCCCCGCAGAGCCAGGCGGTTGCGCCGGAAGCCGAAGTTGGTGGTGGTGTCGGCATTCTCGGCGCCGGACCCCACATCCCGGGCGGTCATCCGGAACTGCCCCTTGTAGTCGATCTGAAGGACGCCCTGGTCCTCGGCGCCGAACACGATCTTCGGTCCG
>CAZBTT010000330.1:0-5817 GCA_964494295.1 uncultured Acidobacteriota bacterium | reverse complement strand
AGCCTGGACGGTTGAGGGTGCGCCGGTCGAACATGAAGGCCGATCGGGCCTCCATGTGGTTCCGCTACCTCGGCCTCTGTCCGTGGGCGAGAAGACCCGTGTGGGTTTCTCCTACGTCGCAAGAGCGCCGCACGGTGCGACGCGGAATGGAGGAGGAGCCTCCGAGTTCATTCTTCCCTCGGGCGCGGTCCTAGATACGCAGGGACAGAACTTCCTTCCCACCCCGGGCTTCGTTGCCGGGATCGGCGTCGACCGTCACAACCGGCTCGAACCCGCCGAACTCCCGGACGATCTACGGCGCGGCGTGCTGCCTCCCGTAGCCGGGCCGGCCTCAGCCTTCACGGCGCGATTGGAGGTGACCGCCCCCGTCGGTTACACGGTCAACGGCGTGGGGCGGAAGACGCGCGAGACACACGACGGGCCGCGCACCACCGTGGTGTGGGAGACCGAACATCCTGTGCGTTTCTTGAACCTCGTCGCCGGTCGGTGGATCTCCCGAAAGGGTGATGGAGTAGCGGTCTTTCATCATCCGGCGCACACCCACAACGTGGAGGCCATCCTCGGCGCACTCGAAGCGTCGCGACGGCGCTTCTCGGAATGGTTTCGTCCGTATCCGTGGAAGGAACTGCGGCTGAGCGAGTTTCCCGATCACACAAGCCGCGCCCGCGGGTTTCCCACGAACATCCCATTCTCCGAAGGGATCGGCTTTCTGACCCGACGGGGGGAATCGGGCGTCGATGTCCCGACCGTGGTGACCGCGCACGAAGCCGCGCACCAGTGGTGGGCGCACCTCCTCACCCCGGGGAAGGCTCCCGGGGCGGACGTTCTGCTCGAAGGTATGGACCACTACGCGACAATGCTGCCCCTTGAGGCCGAGTACGGTCCGCACGCGCGGGCCGAGTTCGCTCGCGGTCTCGAATCGCGGTACACCGATGAGCGACGGGCCGATGCCGAGCGACCTCTCGTGAAGATCGCCGAAGCGCGCGGGATCACCGACGAAACCGCGGTTCAGGACAAGGGCGCGTGGGTCATGTGGATGCTCGACGGCCTCCTGGGCCGCGAGGTGATGCTCAAGGGTCTTCGATCGTTCATCGCGCGCTTCGAGGGAAGCCGCGACCATCCAGCCCTGCAGGATCTGATCGAGGAGCTGCGGCCGCTCGCCGGTTCAAACGCCGTCTATCAGGCGTTCGTCGATCAGTGGTTTCAAGACGTCGTTCTGCCCGAGTTCCAGATCCGCGACGCGCGTGTCGAACGGAGTGCGGGGGGCTGGACCGTCACCGCCACCATCGCGAATGTGGGCGGGGGTACGATGAGCGTGGATGTCGCGGCGACCGCCGGCGATGCCGAGGTGCTGACATCGGTCTCTCTTCCTTCCGGCGGGAACGCGGTTGCGGTCTGGACGACACCCTTCGAGCCCGAGATCCTGCGGATCGATCCGGGCGTGAACGTGCTGCAGCTTCATCGCGACCGGGCGCAGGTGGTCCTCCCGCGGCGTCTCTAAGGCCGCCGGTTCGGGCAGTTCGGGTTGTCCATGTCGGAGAAGATGAACCAGCGGCCGGCTGAGTCCTTCTTGAGGGTCAGTGTGAACTTGCCGATATCCGCCTCGCCGGCCTTGGGGGCGTAGCAGCCCAGGATGAACCCGGTCGAACCCTCGGCTGCGAAAGCGATCGCGCGCAGGGAGAGGGTCGAGCCGCCGGAGGTCGCGTAGTGCTGCTCGATGGCCGCGCGCCCCCGCACCGGCAGGCCGCCCATCGCCATCACGAAGCCATCTTCTGAGAACAGCGCGGCGAGGGCCCTCTCATCGCCTTTTTCCCATGCGGCCTCGTAGTCCCGCAGCACCCGGTCAAGAGGGGATGAGAGGGACACGCTCGGTTGTGGGCAGGCCGTCGCGGGCGGAGCGGTCTGTGGCGCAGGCGAAGACGCCGTCTGAGCCACGGAGAGCAGGATGAGAAGAGGGGTGTTCAGCAGAATCATCGGGTTTGTCTCCCGCCCAGATTCTGCCATCGCTCCTCGGGCGGTTGACAGTTCTATGATCGACCGCGAGGCCCCATTGTTACCTGACGCCCCCGAGCCCGTTCCGCCCCTGCAGGTCACGGCCTCCGAGGAGTCCGTCTTCGAGCGGGCGCGTGACGCGATGGTGGCTTCGCAAATCGTTGTGCGAGGCGTGCGGGACGCGAAGACGCTGGCGGCGATGCGCTCGGTGCCGCGGCATCTGTTCGTTCCTCCGGAGTTGACGAGGAGCGCTTATGACGATCGTCCGCTGCCGATCGGCCACGGACAGACCATTTCCCAGCCCTACATCGTGGCCTTCATGACCGAGGCCCTCGGTCTCAAAGGCGGCGAGACCGTGCTCGAGGTTGGAGCGGGCTCGGGATATCAGTCCGCCGTCCTCTCGCGCATTGCCGCGAAGGTGTTCGGCATAGAGATCGTCGAACCCCTCGCCACCGAGGCGAAACAGAGGATGGCGCGCCTTGGGTACAAGAACGTCGAGATTCGCGCGGGAGACGGGTACGCGGGTTGGCCGGAGCACGCTCCGTTCGACGCGATCCTCGTGGCCGCGGCGGCGCCCCGGGTTCCCGAACCTCTCAAGCGTCAGCTCAAGGACGGCGGACGGCTCATCCTGCCCGTGGGCGACCATGTGCAGGAACTGAGAATCGTCACGCGGCGTGGCGCGACCTTCGAAGAACGCAACGTGCTCGCGGTGCGGTTCGTTCCCATGACCGGCGAGATCCGCAAAGACTGACGATGCCCAAGATCCCTCGTCGCGAGTTCATCGGCAGTGCTTTGGCCACCAGGGCGCTGAGCCGAGCCGCGAGCGTCGCGGCGGAAGTCCGGAAGCGCCCGAACATCCTCTTCATCCTGGCCGACGACCTCGGGTACGGCGATCTCAGCTGCTACGGCCGGCCGGACTACAAGACGCCCGTGCTCGATGATTTCGCGCAGCAGGGGATGAAGTTCATGAGCGCCTATGCCGCGGCGCCCATTTGCACGCCCACCCGTTGCGCATTCATCACCGGACGATACCCACAGCGTCTTGCCGTAGGCCTCGAGGAGCCGCTCAAACCCACATCCCGCGTGGGCCTCCCACCTGACCAGCCTACCGTCGCGTCGATGTTGAAGTCGGCGCGCTATGACACAGCGCTCATCGGCAAGTGGCACCTGGGCCGCGCGCCCGAGTTCGGGCCGAACCGGCACGGCTTCGACGAGTTCTTCGGCGTCCTCAACGGCACGATCGACTACTTCACGCATAAGGGCGGCGGTGGCGCTGACCTTTGGGAGAATTTGCGGCCGATCGAGCGCGTGGGCTATCTCACCGACCTGTTTTCGGAGAGGGCGGTCGAATACGTCACCCGGCCACGGACCGAGCCCTTCTTCCTGAGTCTCCAGTACACCGCCCCCCACGCGCCATGGGAAGGGCCGGAGGACGAGGCGATCGGCCACACCGCGCACGGCCCTGGACCGATGACCGCGGGGGGATCCTTGAAGATCTTCGGCGCGATGGTGACGAGTATGGACCGCGGCATCGGTCGCGTCCTTACGGCGCTCGATTCGGCGAAGCTCACTCGCGACACCCTCGTGATTTTCACGAGCGACAACGGCGGCGAGCGCTATTCGTTCAACTGGCCCTTCTCGTTCCAGAAGGGCGACCTGCATGAAGGCGGGACGCGCGTGCCGGCGATGGTGCGCTGGCCCGGAGTCATCCCGGCGCGTGGCGTCACGGAGCAGACCGCCATCACCATGGACTGGACCGCAACCATCCTCGCCGCGGCCGGCGCCTCCCCCAACCCCGACTCTCCGCTTGATGGCATCGACCTGCTTCCCATCTGCACGGGCGAAAGGGCGGACATGGACCGCGAGATGTTCTGGCGGATCACCGGCTTCGATGCGGCGCGCGTTGGCAAATGGAAGTACCTCAAGGCCGAAGGCGCAGAACGTCTGTTCGACTTGTCGGTCGACCCTGGGGAGAAGACGGACCTCCACCTGAAGCACCCGGACGTGTTCGCAGAGATCCGAACGAAGTACGAATCATGGAACGCTCGAATGTTGCCGCGGCCGGCCTGACGCGTGGCCCGGTCAGGGAGGGCTAACGACTCTGACCTCGGTTTGGGTCGAGCCGTCGAACCAGGTGTAGGCGAGTCTCCCGTCGCCGACGAACGCGACGTCGCTCCGCGTGTAGTGGGGAAGCGCCTGGCGGAACACTTCGCGGCCGTCGGTGGTGGCGATGACGATCACACTGTCGCCCACACCACCGAGGTTGTACACGGGGCTCGTGGAGTAGGCGATCCACCGGCCGGAGGGATCGAGGTCGAGTGAAGTGATGCCGCGCCCCTTTGGCACGATGCGCGAGCCCCGGCCCGCGGTGGTTTCCCACGCGATCGTATACGGTCGATCCTCCACGTAGGCATCCCAGGCTGCCCAGCCTGTCTCGACGCGGCGGAACGACAAGCCGCTCGCGTCCACGCCGGGAGGCTTCAAGGCTTCGGTCGTTTGACGAGCCTCGAGGTCGATGGTGAGGAACTCTTCATCGCTGCGTGAGAGGTGAACGGTCCCCCCGTCGAGCCGGCCCGCAGCGTCCAATCGAAGATTCGCGCCCATCGGCATGAAGGTTCCCCGCTCCAGCGGCGCGAGGTCGATGGCCCGGCTGACTCCATCACTGAAGCGCCGGAGGAGAAGTTCGGGTGATGTTGGAGGGGGACTGGGGCGACGAACGATGACGATCCAGCCCCCGTCATCCGAAAGGATGGGAGGGCCATCGACCCCTGCGGGCATGCTGTCGACCGCCATCACGTCAGCGGTCGTTGACGGCCGCCACCACCAGGAGGTCTTCTGCGTCTTTACGTCCCACGTCGATTCGAGGGTGATCCCGCCCGGGACCGCGAAGAGCAGGCTGTGCATCGTCCCCCTGGGCGGCGGGGTGAGGGCGGAGACTGTGCAGTCTCCCGCCTGCATCAGGCCGAAACGCGATCCATCCCGCCCCATCCGAACCCACACTTCGCCCGAGCGGCCTAGCGCCCCACCCGCGGGTGAGCGCACCGCCTGGACCGATGCTTCTTTCAAGGAACACGCGATCGGCCACGCGAGGTTGTCCGCCGCGTCGTCGGCTGCGATCAGCACCGCCCGCGGAATCAGCAGAAGCGTGCTCGCGATGGTTCCGACCACCAGCACGGGCACGTAGAGGACCAGGAGGAAGAGCCGGCGCCTCTCTCCGAGGCACCACCAGACGACGAGGAAGGTGAGAACCTGAGCCGCGACCGCGAAGACGATGGTGGGAAGGGTCAGGGCGTTCCCGCTCGAACGGGTGATGGCCCCGAAGAGCGCCCCTCCGAGGAGCGGCACCGCGTGCGGGCCGGGCAGGGGAATGGCGTACACGAGGAACGAGGCCAGCAACGCCAAGAACGCCCTTCGGTGAGTAACCATGGTGTTCGCCATCGAACAGATCCTACCGTCTGGGTGTAACGTAATTCACAACACCGTCGGTTCGCCCTTACGACAACTACACACGAGGTACGTCCCATGAAGAGAATCGCGCTCGCCCTGTTCCTTGCTTTCGCGTTCACGGATGTGGCCAGATCGCAGGAGATGGTCCTCACCGGTGTGGTGACCACTCGCGACGATGGTCTCTCCCTGCCCGGCGCCACGGTCGCGATCGAAGCGCTCAAGCTGGAGGCGACCACCGATGCCGAGGGCCGATACCGCCTGACCCTGCCCCCGGGCACGTCCACGACCACCGCCCTCGAAGTTCGGGTCACGTCGTCGGGACTCCTGCCGCGGACCTGGTCCTTCAAGCCTACGGTGGGAGTCATCACCCACGACTTC
>CAZBTT010000329.1:0-5823 GCA_964494295.1 uncultured Acidobacteriota bacterium | reverse complement strand
TCTCTTTTAGACCTTTGTGACTGTTTCGGATTGTATTGCCCGTGCTGTACATGGCCGGTGGCTTCGACGGAACGCCTACCGATGCGGCTCAGCCACCGGTTTCGGCGGCATTACGGCCGAGTACGCCCCACGAAGAACGAGTACGATCCGGCGCCGCAGCACGGACCGGGTGGTGGCGGGAGTCGACGACCGACGCAAGGCGCCGAAGCTCGCACGCAGTGCGAACGAGCACCCGAGCAGGGAGGCGGCGGGAATTGACAGGGCTAAGCGGCGACCGAAGGGAGCCGTGCCCTGCTGATTCCCTCCGACTCCTCCCATTCGGCCGAAGGCCGAATGGTGGAGGCGGCGGGAATTGAACCCGCGTCCGAAAGCGTGCCCCAGAAGGCCCTACAGGCTTAGTTCCGCCTGGGATTTCGCACTGCGCATAGAGGCGGAACGAAAGCGCGCAACGCTAGTCCGATTGAATCTCGCTCTCCTCCCCCGGACCGAGGGATCGAAGCCAGCCCGCATTGATGACGCTCTCAATCCCCGCCACGGGCGAGCTGAGACCAGAGCGTGGTTACCTTTTAGGCAGCCAAAGCCAAGTTTTCGTTGGCACTTCTAGTTTTCCACCGAAATTGTCGAGCCGGTAGACACGCTCGGCCTGCTCCTTGCTGAAGTCAAACGCTCCCGTCGAAACCGGTGCGCCCCCTCATTCAACGAACACGCTTAGTGTATCAGCCACGCTCCCGCAGGGCCGAGGCCCGTCCGCGCTTCCAACTGAGCCAAACAACTGGAGCGAGGACGGTGACCTCGATCGCGACCGCGGTCAGGTTGTGCCTGATGGCCTCGGCCGTGAAGGAACGCGGAACGTCGTAGAAGAGCGGCGTCGGGGCGATGAAAAACTCCCGGGACAAGGGCCACAGAGCCATCTCGCCGAAGGGCGGAACGGTATCAATGCCCAGATAGTCGAGCAGAACGTGGGATGCCCACGCGGCGCCCATCGCAACGCCCCCGGGAATACCAAAGCCGAAACGCCCGAGCGCAAGTCCAACGACCGCCACAAGCGCCGCCATTCCCAGGCTGTGAGAAGGGCCCCGGTGGTGATTCACACCGTCGATGAACCGGAGAAGCAGGTCGAGGTCGGGTGCTATCGCGCAGGCCACCAGAACGACAACGTGCGCGGGCTTAGGGGCGACTCCGCGGCTCGCGAGACCCGCAACCGCCAGACCCGCCAGGGCATGCCCTACCGGCGTCGGCAACGGGCCTTACAGCCGCCTATCGTAGATCTTGAAGTCGCTCTTTTCGGCCTCGACGATTTCGTCGAGCAGGCCGTAGATCGCGGCGATCTTGCGATCCTTGTGGAACTTGTCGTCGAAAGCCGTGAACTCGGCTTCGTCACGGAAGCGGAAGATCTCCATGAAGTAGTTCACGCGGCTGCGATCTTCATACAAGGTGAAGTCGGCGCCACCAATGGAGATCAAAAGGGGCTTGAGATCGGAGATCAGGTTCAGGAAATCGGCCCTGCGGCCATCCCGAATTGAGTACGAAATCACGAGGACCACACCACCCACCTCGAAATCCGTGGGAAGGGCCATGGCAGGGCGAAGGGGGGTGAAAGGGATGATGACCTCTTCGCGGGGCGGCATCGACCGGGCCGGCGCCACGATGGTCGGCTGGGGCGCGGCAACGTGCTGCTGGGGCAGGGGTGACGGGACAGGAGTACGCAGAACGGGGCGGCGGGCGAACTCCTTGGAGCGCTTTTTATGCGGGGCGGCTTTGGAAGCGGCCGGCTTCGCCTTGCCTTTGGGGGCCTTGACCTTTGCGGGCGCCTTTACCTTGACGGCCTTCTTATCGGATTTCGCCTTTGGGGACGAAGTCTTCTTTTTTCCGATACTTGAGGGCTTGTTCTTGACCTTCTTCAACGCTTCTCCTGCCTCGTGCGATCAGGAGGCCGTGCCTCCGATCTGAGCTTCGGGATGCGGTCGTCGTGGACCCCACCCCGCGCCACTTCGCTCCGGATGATACCCAAAATGGCGCATTTTCAACACCTTTTTGTAATCTGACGCGCTGGTCATATTTTCGCCTTATATTTGCTTTCGCCTCCCTGGGCGACTACAATCCCCGCCCAGTCGATGGGGCAAATCGGGCGGCTTCGCGTTGTATCCTGCCCCCAGAATCGAGGAAACCATGTTCAAGATCCCCTGGACGGCATTTCTGTCTCTCGTCATCGCTTCAACGCTTGCCGTCGGCCCGGCAACCGCCCTTCCCGCCGACGAAAAAGGGGAGCTGCTGCTCGCCGCAACCCGGAAGGGTGATCTGGCGGCGGTGAAGAAGCTCCTGGACGAGGGCGCCAACGTCAACACCAGGACGCGGTACGACTCAACGCCCCTCTTCTTCGCCTGCGACCGCGGTCACCTGGAGGTCGCCCGGCTGCTGATCGAGCGGGGCGCCGACGTGAACGTCAAGGACAACTTCTACAACGCCTCCGCCCTCGGCTGGGCGATGGGCAAAAAGCACGGGCCGCTCGTCGCTCTACTTATCGAGAAGGGAGCCGACGCCTCAGAGGCGCTCTTCGGGAGCATCCAGGGAGGCGACCCGGCGCTCTTCGGCATGATCCTGGAAAAAGCGAAACTCACGCAGGCGACTCTCGACGAAGCGCTTCTCGTCGCCACCGTCCTCAAGAATGAGAAGAACGCGGGTATGGCGAAGCAGCTCGAGGACAAGGGCGCTAAAGCCATCGACTTCCCCGTCGACGAAGCCACTCTCAAGAGCTACGAAGGGAAGTTCAGCGAAGGCGACACCAATCTGACGTTCGCGGTGAAGGAAGGGAAACTGAACTTCGTGACTCCCCAGGCGTCCACGCCCTTGATTCCTATCGCGAAAGACCGTTTCAAGTATGTGCAGAGCCGGATCGAGTTCATCTTCGAACGCGACGCGCAGGGTGCGGTGAGCGGACTTCGTTTCGCCTCCCGCGGCGGCGACATGAAACTGAAGAGGGCCAACTGAAATGAAGCGAACACTCTGTCTCCTCGCCCTTCTGGCCGGCCCTGCGTGGGCCGCCGACTGGCCCACCTTCCGCGGACCCGGCGGCGCCGGTGTGGCCGAGGGAATGAATCCCCCGGTCACGTTCGACGGCACCGCCGGCAAGAACCTCGCTTGGAAGACGGCCATTCCCGGCCTCGCGGTGTCATCGCCGATCGTCTGGGGCGACCGCGTGATCGTCACCACGGCGATCTCGAGCGACCCCAAGCCGTTTCGTCACGGTCTCTACGGCGACGTCGAGCCCTCGAACGACGTCGCGAAGCACACATGGAAGGTCTACGCACTCGACCGCAAAACGGGCAAGGTGATCTGGGAACAGATCGCCACCGAGGGCGCGCCCAAGACGAAGCGCCACACCAAGTCGAGCCAGGCCACGTGCACGCCGGCCACCGACGGCAAACACGTCGCGGTCTGGTTCGGCTCCGAGGGCCTGTTCGTCTTCGACTTCAAGACCGGCAAACCGGTTTGGAGCAAGGACCTCGGCCTGATGAATGCCGGCTGGTTCTTCGACCCCGACTACGAGTGGGGTGTGGGCGGCTCCCCCGTCATCTACAAAGACAGCGTCATCGTCCAGGCGGATATCCAGAAGAACTCGTTCATCGCCGCGTTCGACATCAAGACCGGCAAAGAGCGCTGGCGGACTTCGCGCGATGAGATCCCTTCATGGGGCACACCCACGGTCTACGAGGGCAAGACCGGAGCGGAGTTGATCACCAACGGGACGAACGCCATCCGCGGCTACGACCCTGCGACCGGAAACGAACTCTGGTCCATCTCCGGGGAGAAGTTCACGTCGGAAATAACCATCGCGGTGCCCTATGTGGTGAACGATCTCATCTATCTCTCCGCGGGCTATCCGCCCACCCAGCCGATCTTCGCGATCAAAACCGGGTTGAGGGGCAAGGTCGAAGTCAAAGACGAGCCCAATCCGGCGGCTTTCGCGTGGAAGACCAAGCGCGGCGGGCCCTACATCCCCACCACGGTGGTCTACGGCGATCAGCTCTACACCGTCCAGAACAACGGTGTCTTCGCCTCCTACAACGCCAAGACGGGCGAACGGCTCTACCAGAACCGGATCAGCACGAAGCCCTCCGCGCACTCCGCCTCGCTCGTGGCCAGCGACGGGAAGATCTACGTGGCCGCCGAGGATGGCGACATCTTCGTGGTCAAGGCCGGGCCCACCTTCGAGCTTCTGGCCACAAATCCCGTGGGTGAAGTCCTGATGGCGACGCCCGCCATCACGGAAAGAATGCTGATCGTCCGAGGCCAGAACCACGTCTTCGCGTTCGCGACGGAAAAATAGTCTCGTTCCTTTGGACCTGATCCGGCATACCCGGGCCTCAGACTCCGCGTGCTCTCCAACAACTTAACCAACTACCACATCAAGGAGTCGTAATGGCCGAACAAAGCCCCGACCGAACCGCCGCCGTAGCCAATGCCCTGCTTCAGATCGAGAAGCAGTTCGGCAAAGGTTCCATCATGAAGCTCGGGGGCCGCGAGAAAATCGAGGTCCAGTCCATCCCCACCGGGTCCATCTCGCTCGACGCCGCTCTCGGCGTGGGCGGCTTCCCCAAGGGCCGGGTCATCGAGATCTACGGTCCTGAGTCCTCAGGAAAAACCACGCTCGCCCTCCACGTCATCGCCGAGTCGCAGAAGCGCGGCGGCATGGCCGCCTTCATCGACGCCGAACACGCGCTCGACGCGAAATATGCGGGCAAACTGGGCGTCGACATCGACAACCTCCTCGTCTCTCAGCCCGACAACGGCGAGCAGGCGCTCGAAATCGCCGAGGTCCTCATCCGCTCGAACGCGTGCGACGTTCTCGTCATCGACTCGGTCGCGGCCCTCGTGCCCCGGTCGGAAATCGAAGGCGAAATGGGCGACGCGCAGATGGGCCTGCAGGCCCGCCTGATGAGCCAGGCGCTCCGCAAACTCACGTCGGTGGTTTCGAAGAGCGGCACATGCCTCATCTTCATCAACCAGCTGCGCGAGAAGATCGGCGTCATGTTCGGCAGCCCCGAAACCACCACCGGCGGCAACGCCCTGAAGTTCTACGCCTCGGTGCGCATGGATATCCGCCGCATCGAAACGTTGAAGAACGGCACCGATTCAGTCGGCTCCCGCGCCCGGGTGAAGGTGGTCAAGAACAAGGTGGCGCCGCCCTTCCGCCAGGCCGAGTTCGACATCATGTACAACCAGGGCATCTCGGTTGAGGGCAGCGTGCTCGATGTTGGGCTGGATCTCGCGATCGTGCGCAAGAGCGGCGCGTGGTTCCACTACGGCGAGGAACGGCTCGGCCAGCGCGACCCAGCTCGAGATCTCGCCGCGCAGTTTGGGCCAGGGCCAGGGTTCCTTCTGGGCGTCGCTCGCACCGTGCGCGAGCAGTTCCATGTTGCCGCTGTCGGGTGCCTGCACGCCGAAGATGGTCATCGAGAACATCGACCGACCGATCTGCTCCGACATCAGCGCGAGCTTCATCTGGCCGAAGCCCGGGCCGCCGAGGTTCTCGTCGAGGAACGCGCCCCACAGGCCCTGCGCCTTCACCTGGTCCTGCAGGTGGCGCTTCACGATGCGCCACTCGTCCTTCGGCAGCTCCTTCATCACCGGTTCGAGCGGGATCAGCTGCTCGTCGATGAAGGTGCGCATCCAGTCGAGCTTCGCCTGGAACTCCGGTTCGGTCTGGAAGTCCCATGCCACGGTGAACGCTCCTCGTCGGGTGCTCGTCGAGTCCCCGGGCCCCCGGCCTCGACCGGCTCACACTACTGATGCCCCCTCCGCCCCGCCCGCCCCGCCGCCGCC
>CAZBTT010000328.1:2415-5841 GCA_964494295.1 uncultured Acidobacteriota bacterium | reverse complement strand
TCCCCACAAAGTTCCGGACCGACCCCGAGGGCTTCAAGCCGTTTCTCCGCGATCCGCAGACACTCGCGCGGCCCTGGGCGGTTCCCGGCACTCCGGGCCTCGAACACCGCATCGGCGGCATCGAGAAGCAGGACGTCACCGGCAACATCAATTACGAGCCGGCGAACCACGACAAGATGGTGCGCCTGCGCGCAGCCAAGGTGGCCGGTGTGGTGGCCGATGTCCCCGATGTGGTTCCCGCGGGCGACCCCGAGGGCGACGTGGTGATCGTGGGGTGGGGATCGACTTACGGTTCCATCACCTCAGCCCTCCCTGCGCTTCGCGCCAGGGGCCACAAGGTGGGCCACATCCATCTCCGCCATTTGAACCCCATGCCGAAGAATCTCGGCGCGGCGCTCGCGCGGTACAAGAAGGTGCTGGTGCCCGAAATCAACCTCGGCCAGCTCTGCTTCATCCTGCGCGCCACCTTCCTGGTGGACGCCATCTCGTACTCCAAGGTCGAAGGCAAGCCGTTCAAGACGAGTGAAATTGAGCAGAAAGTTCTCGAGGTGATCCAGTGAACGCATCCGTGCCTTTGACGCGTAAAGACTTCCAGACCGACCAGGAGGTCCGCTGGTGCCCGGGATGCGGCGACTACGCGATTCTCGCCGCGGTTCAGTCGGTGTTCCCGGAACTCGGCATCCCGCGCGAGAAGTTCGCGGTCGTCTCGGGCATCGGTTGCTCGAGCCGCTTCCCGTACTACATGAACACGTTCGGGTTCCACACCATCCACGGGCGCGCGCCCGCGGTGGCGACCGGCCTGAAGCTCGCCCGGCCCGAACTCGAGGTATGGGTGGCCACGGGCGACGGCGACTCCCTCTCGATCGGCGGCAACCACACGATCCACATGCTGCGCCGCAACGTGGGCCTCAAGGTCCTGCTCTTCAACAACAAGATCTACGGACTCACCAAGGGCCAGTATTCGCCCACTTCGGAGATCGGCAAGAAGGCGAAGTCGACGCCCTTCGGCTCCGTCGATCGCCCCTTCTCCCCCCTCGCCTTGGCACTCGGCGCCGGGGCCACGTTCCTCGCGCGTTCGGTGGATGTCTTCCAGCCGCACATGAAGACGACACTCAAGCGCGTGGCTTCGCACAAGGGCACCGCGTTCACCGAAATCCTCCAGAACTGCAACATCTTCAACGATGGGGCGTGGGACGCGATCGCGGAGAAGGACGTGCGCGACGATCACGTGCTCTTCCTGGAACACGGCAAGCCCCTCGTCTTCGGCAAGGCGAAGGACAAGGGCATCCGGATGAACGGCTTCGACATCGAAGTGGTGACCCTCGGTCCCGGCGTCTCCGAGGCCGACCTGCTGGTCCACGACGAGCGTCATCCCTCCCTCGCCTACGCCTTCATGCTCGCGAGCATGGACTCCCGTCCCGGCTTCCCCACCCCCGTGGGCATTCTGCGGGCGGTCGATCATGCGTCGTACGAGGACCTCGTGAACGAACAGGTGCGCCAGGTCATCGCGAGCAAGGGCAAGGGCGATCTCGGCAAGCTGCTGCGCGGCCCGGAGACCTGGGAGGTCCGGTAGGAGCGCCCAGCGCAATGACGCTCGGGTTTACGCTCAACGGTCGGTCGGTTGAGGTAGACCCGCGCGAGGATGAGTCTCTGCTCGAGACCCTCCGCGATCGCTGCGGCGTTCGCTCCGTCAAGGACGGATGCTCACCCCAGGGGCAGTGCGGATGTTGTCTCGCCATCGTGGGCGGACGCGCCGTCACCACCTGCGCCATGCCCGCGAGCAAAGCGGCGGGCCAGGAAATCCTGACCCTCGAGGGCCTGCCCGAAGCCGAGCGGAAACAGATGACCGACGCCTTCGTGGCGGCCGCCGGCCTCCAGTGCGGCTTCTGCATCCCGGGCATCATGGTCAGGACGAAGCACCTGCTCGACAAGTCGCCCGATCCGTCGCGCGATGAGATCGCGAAGGCCATCGACGCGCACCTGTGCCGCTGCACCGGATACGTGAAGATCATTGACGCGGTCGAGCTTCTCGCCCGGGCCCGCCGGGGTGAAACCGTGCCTAAGCCTCAGTACGATGGCGGCGTGGGCGAGCGGGTCGCCCGCTATCGCGGCGCCGACCTCGCGCTCGGCGAACGGCCCTACGTCGCCGACCTGCGACGCGAAGGCATGCTGTTTGGAGCGCTGACCTTGTCGGCCCATCCTCGCGCCCGCGTCGTGCGCATCGATACCTCGCGCGCGGCCGCCCACCCCGGTGTGGTTGCCGTGATCACCCATCGCGATGTCCCCGGCGACCGCTGGTATGGCCTGATCAAACTCGACTGGCCGGGATTCGTGGCCGCGGGCGAAGAGGTTCGTTACGTCGGCGACGTGATCGCGGCGGTGGCCGCGGTCGACGCCCACACCGCGCAGGTCGCGGCGGATCTGGTCGACGTCGAGTACGAGATCCTTCCCGCGGTCACTTCCACCGAAGCGGCCCTCGCCCCGGGCGCACCTCAGGTCAATCCGAAGTACGGCAACGTCTTGTCGCACACGAAGATCCGCCGCGGCGACGTCGACGCGGCCCTGGCGGCGAGCGCGCACGTCGTCACCGGCACCTGGTCGACCCAGCGCATCGAACACCTTTTCCTCGAACCGGAATCCGCCCTCGTCGAGCCGGGCGAACGGCCGGGCACCTTCAAGCTCTACTCTCAGGGCCAGGGCGTCTTCGACGACCGTCGGCAATGCGCGTCCTTCCTCGGCATCGACGAAGAAGACCTCGCCGTCGAGTTGGTCCCAAACGGCGGCGCGTTCGGCGGCAAGGAGGACATGTCCGTCCAGGCGCAAACCGCTTTACTCTCGAAGGTGACCGGCCGGTCCGTTTTGCTGACCCTCACTCGCGAGCAGTCGATCCGCGTTCATCCCAAGCGCCATCCCATCACCATGACCTACACCGTGGGCTGCGATGCCGAGGGTCACCTCACCGCGGTCAGGGCCTACATGGTCGGCGACACCGGCGCCTACGCCTCGGTGGGCGCCAAGGTGCTGGAGCGGGCGGCCGGCCACGCCTGCGGGCCGTATCGCGTGCTGAACGTCGAGGTCGACGCCATCGCCGCGGTCACGAACAATCCTCCCTGCGGGGCGATGCGTGGATTCGGCGCGAACCAGTCGAGTTTCGCGATCGAAGGCTGCATGGACCTTCTGGCTGCGAAGATGGGCATCGACGGCTCGGAGATGCGCTGGCGCAACGCGGTCGATGTGGGAGACACATTCGCCTCAGGCCAGGTTTTCGAGAAGTCGGTGGGCATCAAGAAGACCCTTCTGGCCACGAAGGACACTTACTACGCGGCGCGTGCTTCAGGCCGCGCGGTGGGCATCGCCTGCGGCCTCAAGATCAGCGGTATCGGCAACGGTGCTACCGGGTGGGGCCAGGCCCGGCCAGTGGTGGGG
>CAZBTT010000328.1:0-2405 GCA_964494295.1 uncultured Acidobacteriota bacterium | reverse complement strand
CGACGGCAGCATCTCCCTCTACAACGGCTACACCGAGAGGGGCCAGGGCCTCCTCACCGTCCTCACCCAGTTCGCGGCCGAGGTCACGGGCCTCTCGCCCTCGATTTTCCGGCCCAAGGTCGACTCGACCTTCGCTCTCGGCTGCGGCCAGACCACGGGCTCGCGGGCGACCCTGTTTGGCGGCAATGCGGTAAAGAGCGCGGCCGGGCATTTGAAAGCCGCTCTCGATTCGGGCCGCCGTCTCTTCGAAATGGCGGGAGAGGTCTTCGCGGCCGATGTGAAGGTCGATGACACCACTGCGCCCGGAGCCGACGTCGTGAAGGTGAAGACGCACACCTCGTTCGGCTTCGCCACTCAGGTCTGCATCCTCGACGAGAAAGGCCGGGTCGATCGTTTCGTCGCCGCGCATGATGTCGGCCGCGCGGTCAACCCCGCCTTGTGCGAAGGCCAGATCGAGGGCGCGATCCACATGGGCCTCGGCTACGCGCTCACCGAGGAGCTGCCCTGCGATGGCGGTTGGCCGGTGACCTACAAGCTTCGCCAACTCGGCGTCCTGCGCGCGCGCGACATGCCGAAGGTCGAGGTCATCCTCGTCGAGGATCCCGAGCCCGAAGGGCCGTTTGGGGCCAAGGGCGTAGGTGAGATCGGTCTGGTGCCCACCGCGGGCGCGGTGGCCAGCGCCCTTGCCGCCTTCGACGGCGTGTGGCGCAACACCCTGCCCATGAAGGACTCGCCGGCCTCCCGCGCCATGAGTGTTGGTCGCATCAAGTCCGCGACGAAGTCTTGACCGCGCCAGGCCTCGTCAACGCGCACACACATCTCTACAGCGGGCTCGCGCCGCTCGGTATGCCCGCGCCGTTGTCCCCTCCGCCCGACTTCGTGTCGATCCTTCAGCAGGTGTGGTGGCGGCTCGATCGCGCTCTCGACGAGGCTTCGATCGCAGCGAGCGCGGAGTTGTATGTCGCGGAAGCGGTGGCGCTGGGCGCCGCCGGTTTGATCGATCATCACGAGTCGCCGAACCTGATCGAGGGCTCGCTCGACATCCTGGCCGACGCTTGCGCGCGCTTCGAGATGCCCGCGGTGCTTTGTTACGGCGCCACCGAACGAAACGGAGGCCGCGAGGAGGCCCGGCGCGGACTCGCTGAGTGCGCGCGTTTCGCCCGAGAGAACCGCCGGCCCGGAGTCGGCGCGGTCGTGGGTCTGCACGCGTCCTTCACCGTGTCCGACGAGACCATTCGCGAGGCGGCGAACCTCGCGCGCGATCTCGGCACTGTGCTTCACATCCACGTCGCGGAAGACCTCTCGGACGTAGACGACGCGCGAGCACGGGGCTATGCGGGTGTGCTCTACCGCCTGACCAAGGCTGACGCGATGGTGCCTGGTTCGATCTTCGCGCATGGAGTTCACCTCACCGTCGAGGAGGTCAAGGCCTGCGAGGCCGCGGGCATCTGGCTCGTCCAGAATCCAAGATCGAACAAGGGCAATCGCGTCGGCTACCCGAACGCTCTCGCGGCCTCCGGTCACGTCGCCCTCGGAACCGATGGGTACCCCGCGGCGATGGCCGAGGAAGTGAGCGCCCTCATGGAAGAGTCGGCGGCCCACGGCGATAACCACGACCGCGCACGGGCTCGACCCGCGGCGGGGGCCACGCTCCTCGCCGAGCGCCTCGGCGGTGCGGTGGCTCCCCCGTCTCTGGCCGCGCGGGCCGCGGCCGCGGGAGGTCTTGACGGCATTCGCGCCCGCGTCCAATCTGATGCAAATGCACTGTGGGAGCGGATGAGCCGCCTCTAGACTTGGGCGGAATTATGAGCCGACCCGCCCTCGAGACCACCATCGTCGACCGCGCGGTACGCGATCGCACGATCGCGCTGTTCCGTGATCGTCGCGTCATCCTGCCCACGCTGTCCGAACTCGCCCAGCCGGACACTATCCCCGCACCCATCGTGAAGGCACTCACCGCGGTGGAACCCGACGCTCCCGCAGCCCTCAATCTCTTCAGGGTCCACTGGCATAACGATGCGGATCGCCGGTCGCGCGTAGCCGTCCCGAATCACGTGGTCCTTCCCGAAGCGCTCACTGGCGTCCCGAGCCCGATCATCGTGGCCTTCGGCAATCGGTTCCCCATGATCCGCGCCCATAAGGTCCTCGCCGCCTACGGCTGCCTCGTGCCGCGCCTGATGACCGGCCAGTTCGATCCGACCCGTCACCGCGCAGTGTGGCCGTCCACCGGGAACTATTGCCGGGGCGGCGTCGCGATCTCCCGCATTCTCGGCTGTCGCGGCGTGGCCGTGTTGCCCGAGGGCATGAGCGAGGAGCGTTTCCGCTGGCTCGAGCAGTGGGTGGCGGATCCAGGCGACATCGTGCGCACCGTGGGCACCGAGAGCAACGTCAAGGAGATCTACGAC
>CAZBTT010000327.1:0-5864 GCA_964494295.1 uncultured Acidobacteriota bacterium | reverse complement strand
GAGGCTCCCGCGCGTCCCGCTTCCCGCACCGCTCACACGGCTCTGCACTCCGTCCCCGGGGAAATTCGACGATCCCTCGCCATGACCGCTGCGGTCACGGCGCTGGGCACGCGCCTCTTCGCCCGGTTTGGTGAAGGACGCGGCGCCGACAAACAAACCCTCAACCAGGTCAAGAAGGACGCGGACGCGATCTCGGCCTATGTGACGAGCGAAGCCCTGTGGCACTTCAGCCGCAAGCTGCCGGAGAACCACGCCATCATGGTCTGCCTTGGCGAAGGCCTCATGCCAAAGGCTGGGGAAACGCCGGAGATGGGTGCTAACCCCCTGCTCGGTTTCGGCCGCGTTTATGCGCGTCCGGAGGTCGCGAGGTTCATCGACTCGCGAGTGCATCGCCTTCTGAACGACCCCTCGTACGGATGGGGCGGCTTCTACAAGAAGATGCGGGAGAAAGGCATCACGATCTGGGGCACCGCCATCGACACCCTCGAGAACACGTCCCGCCTCGCCCGGGGCGAAGAGGTCGGAGCGATGACGATCATCCACATGTTCGACCAGCCTCTTACCGTCGCCCGCCCCTACGAGGCCTACATGGGGACGCTCGCGCTGCCGCGGCTGGTGGCGGACACTGCGCGGGACCACTCGATCCACCTGGACCTTCTCTCTCCGCGCTCCAAGCTCGTCGAAGCGATCGAAGTGGCCGTGCCGGGGATCCGGCGTGAGCACATCCACGTCTGGACGCTGGGAGGCAAGAGCCGCGAAACACGTCTCGCCGGGTTGTGGGCCGAGTGGAAGGCTCTCGGCGTCCACATCATCGAGGACGGCTGGATTTGCCCGAGCGGCCTGCCTGCGTTCACGGAATCTGGTACCTACGCTCCGACCTATCTCGTGGGCACCTGGCGCGATGAAGCCGGAGCGTCCCACCTTCTCCTCTGCGACGGCTACGCTGCTTCCGCCGAGGCGATGCAGGCGGCGAGCCTCAGCCGGGCCCTCGACGTGGACGTCACGATGGCCCTCTACTCGCCCCGCTTCGAGCGACCGATGCAGGACGAGCAGCGGCTGATGCGGCTCGACCCCGATGCCCCCGACTTCGTTGAAGCGCTCACCCGACTACTCGGCGAGGCCACCCTGACGCCGGAACGCGTGGCCTACTATCGCGAGTGCCTGCGCGAAAAGACGACGGCGCACATGCCCGAGTCCGACCGGGTCATCCGGGCCGACGACTTCTTCCCCGAAAAGGAGTGGCGCGTGCTCGCGGCGAGCGGCTACATCGGCTCGGACCCCTACACGGGCCTGCCCGGCGTGACCCGGCTCTCCGAGGACACCTACGCGGTGACCACGCAGCTTGCGACGCTGGGATCCGGAATGGTCGTGCGGTTCGTGTTCCGGTTTCTAGCGCCCTTCGAGGAGATGCGGCTCATCTTCTCCCCGCTGCTCGAGCGTTTCATCGCCGGCGAGGACTACCGCACGCGCGCAGTCAAGGTCTCGGACTCTGGACGCATCCGGAACGAACTGCAGACGCTGTGCTCCCAGGCTCTCGAGTATCGCGACGACGTGATCGTGATCCACTTCGATCGCATCGAGCCGGATGTAATGCCCGTGGCCAAACAAAAGGTCGTGCGCGAGGTGCTCACCTGGTACAAGAAGAACCACCCCGTGTGGTTCTCGTGGCTCGAAATGGCCTGAGCCACGCGCTTAGACTCGGGGCTCCCTCATGCAGAAGAAGCTGCTGAATCTGGCCTTGATACTCGCGTCATTGATCGGGTACCTGGAATGGGGAGAGGGCCACTCCGCGTTTCTGTTCCAGGCGGAAGCCGAATTGCTCGCCAAGGGCCTGGTGGACCCGCTGGCCGCGATCCATCCCTTCACCCTGCTCCCGGTCGTCGGCCAGATGGCATTGCTGGCGACGCTCTTTCAGAAAGACGTCGGAAGGGCGCCGACGTATTTCGGCATCGCCGGCATCGGCATCCTGCTGGTCCTCATGTTCGTGATCGGCCTTATCAGCTTGAACCTGAGAATCCTGTCTTCAACCTTGCCGTTTCTGGCCGTGGCCGTACTGACCGTACGCAAGCATCAGACCGCCCCTCGGCGAGGAGTGGGCGGAGAACCTTCGGAGGCAGGCAGTGGCAGATAGACGAAGCACATGGGTGGCGCTGGTTGCGGGGCTCGCCGTCGGCGGGCCGGTTCAAGTCTCCAGCCAGACGGCCTCCGGATACCCAGCCCTCGTCGCGCTCTTCGATGAGTGGTGGGCGTTCGAGCGGCCGTCTCTCGTGGACCGTGCGCCCGACTACAGCGCGCCCGCCATGGCGCGCAAACTCGAAGGTGTGAAGGCCTTCAAGAACCGGCTGGCCTCCCTCTCACCCGACTCCTGGCCGCGCGACCAGCAGATCGATCACGCCCTCGTCCGCGCGCAAATGGACGGCCACGACTTCTACTTGCGCGTGCTTCAGCCCTGGGTTCGCGATCCCGCGTTCTACAAATCGATCTGGACCGACCAGAGCGACACCCCGGAACACGAAGGGCCCACGCACCACGCGGTGGTGGAGTTGTGGACGTACACCTTCCCGCTGTCGCCGGCCGACGAGGTCCGTCTCACTGCGGAACTGCGGACGATTCCACCGCTGCTCGACCAGGCCCGGCGGAATCTCACCGGCAACGCGCGCGACTTGTGGCTCACCGGCACGGGCACGATGCAGACGCAATCCGCCGATCTGGGCCGTCTCGCGGAACGTGTAACGCCAGCCGGCGCGCCGCTTCGCACCGCCATTGCCGAGGCGAAGGCAGCCACGGACGCTTTCGTGAAGTGGCTGGAATCGCAGGCCCCGTCAAAGACCGGGCCGTCCGGAATCGGCAAGGAGGAATACACATGGAGCCTCCGCAATGTGCATCTCGTTCCGATGTCCTGGGAGGACGAGGTCGCGTTGCTGAAGCGCGAGCTCAATCGGGCGCATGCGTCCTTGAAGCTCGAGGAGACGCGCAACCAGGGCCTGCCTCCACTGACCCTCGTGCGGAGCCAGGAGGAGTTCGAAGCCCGCGCGAACGCCTCGGTCACGAAGTACATGGCGTTCCTGAACAACAAACCGGTGCTGACGGTGCAGGACTACCTCGAACCCGCGTTGCGGCGGCATCTCGGGTCGTTCGTGCCCGAACAAACGCGCAACTTCTTTGCGATCGCCACCCACTACGAACCGGTGACGCTCTACACGCACTTCTATCACTGGTTCGACCACGAATGGCTGAAGGCGACGCCGCACCCGAGCCCGATTCGCCGCAGAGCGTGGCTCTACAACATCTGGGACAGCCGGTCCGAGGGTATGGCGACCGCGTTCGAGGAGATCGTCATGCAGGCCGGGTACTACGATGACAACCCACGGGCCCGTGAAATCGTCTGGATCATGCTCGCGCAACGGGCGGCGCGCGGCCTGGCCTCGCTCTATGCGCAGGCGAACGAATTCGACATCGCGAAAGCCAAGGCCTTCCAGGTGCAGTGGACGCCACGCGGGTGGATGCGCCCCGACCTCGACCTGCTGGGCTTCGAGCAGCAGCTTTACCTGCGTCAGCCGGGTTACGGGACGAGTTACGTGACCGGCAAAGCCCTCATCGATGAACTCATCCGCGATCGCGCGCGGCAACTCGGCGATCGCTTCACCCTGCGCGGGTTCTTCGACGAGGTGAACGGCGCGGGGATGATGCCCGTCTCGCTCATCCGATGGCAACTCACCGGCGAGAGGTAAGCAATGGTCGCACTCTGGGAAGACCTTCGCGCCGTGGTTCGAGGGCCCCGCCGGGCGCCACTCTTCTTCTTCGGAACCGTCCTCACCCTGGCCGTCGGTGTGGGTTCCAACAGCGCCGTATTCAGTCTGATCCATGCGGTGTTGCTGCAACCTCTCCCCAACTCCCGGGACGAGGAGATCGTTCGGGTGTGGCCGTGGCGCCCCCCCTCGGCCACGGACGCTCGCTTCGCGCGCTCCAGCTTCTCCTCCGAGCGGTTGCTGACATTCCGAGAGGCCTCGCAAGATGTTCTGACCGATTTCGCAGCGATCCACTCGTGGGAAGGCAATCCGGAAGCCTGGTTCGACCTTGGTCTGGCCGACCATACCGACCGCCTGCGCGGAGCCTACGTAACCCCCAACTTCTTCAGGGCTGTGGGAATCAAGGCGGCGATTGGCCGCGTTTTCGACGAGAGCGACGAGTCATCGGGGCAGAGCCTGATCGTGCTCAGCCACGGTCTATGGCAGCGGTCCTTTGGCGGTGATCCGAGCGTCGTGGGCCGCACGGTCTCGATGGCGGTCGGTCGATTTCCGCGAGGACCGCAGACTTTCACCGTTCTGGGCGTGCTGCCGAAGGAGTTCCGCTTCACCTATCCGCTCGAGACCGAGGCCTGGGCGCCCTACCCCTGGGCCGCAGTAAGGAGCTATCCCCGTGGGGCCGTCGGATTCACCGCGGTGGCGCGTCTCAGGCAGGGCGTGTCCTTCGAAGCCGCTCAGGCGCGGGCGGCCGCGCTGCACGAGGTGGTTGGTCCGGCAGCAGATCAGGAACGCCGGCAGATGGCGCGCCTCGAACGGCTGAAGGACTGGACGGTCGCAAACACTCGACCCTCCCTCCTGCTTCTGGGTGGTGTGGCCGGGCTTCTCCTCCTGCTGACCTGCGCCACGGTCGCCGGATCGCTCTTCGTACGCGTCACCAGGCGCCAGCGCGAACTGGCCATCCGTTCGGCGTTGGGTGCTCACCGCCTTCGCCTGATTCGCGAGCTCCTTCTCGAAGGCGTCCTCATCGCCATCGCCGGGAGTGTCGGCGGGATGATCGTTGCCGTTTCGCTGTTTCCAGCGCTTCGGGCCGTCGTACCCGCCATCATGCCTCGAGCAGACAGCCTGGGTCTGAGCCTGCCGTTCGCGGCGTTTGGAGTCGCAGCCACCGCGCTCGTTGTCTTACTCTCGTCGGTGGGGCCCGCGCTGCGTGGTTCGCGTACTGACCTGCTTGTCACGCTGAAGGCCGCGGGCCCTGGCGCCTCGGCCGATGCCTCGACGGTGCGATGGCGCCAGGGGTTGATCGCCTTTCAATCGGGGGTTGCGTCGTCGCTGCTCGTCTACGCGACTTTGCTCCTCGTGAGTTTCTGGCGCCTTCAAAACGTGCCGCTCGGCTTCGATGGCAACCAAGTTCTGACGGTGGAGATGCGGCTGCTCGATCCCAGGTATCGCCAGCCGGGCGCGCTCGCCGGATTCCAGACAGACCTCGCAACGCGGGTGCGGACAATTCCCGGCGTTCTCGAACTGGGCATAGCGACGGCGGCGCCGTTTCGGGGTGTGGATTTTTCGTCGGTCTTAGGCCGGCCGGGGCAGGCCGGCCGTGTTGAAGCGAATATTCGCCGCGTCGACCCGGGCTACTTCAGCGTGCTGCGGATTGCGGTGAAGCGCGGACGAGGCCTTCTCGCCACCGATACACCTGACCGGCCCAGGGTCACAGTGATCTCGGAATCCCTCGCCCGGGCCATGTTCGGCGAAAATGATCCGCTCGGGAGGACGATCGACTACGACGTCCCTCACGAGGTGGTAGGGGTGGTAGGGGACCTCCGGTACCAGGGCCGAGACAAGGCGCCCCGCGCCGCGATGTACTTCCCTCTTTCGCAGCAGCCGAGCGAGTTGATGTGTGTCCTCGTGCGTCTGGCCCCGAATGCCGGTGATGTGGCCGCCACGATCCGGCGCGCCGTCCATGAGATCGATCCGGGCGTGCCGGTCATGAACGCCGCCACGGTGGATCAGATCGTGTCGGAATCGGTGGCGGACCGGCGCTTCTACACGCAGGCCGCGTCGGCGTTCGCCAGCATCGCCCTTCTCCTGACCCCCGTGGGACTTGGTGTGCTGGTAGCC
>CAZBTT010000326.1:3473-5888 GCA_964494295.1 uncultured Acidobacteriota bacterium | reverse complement strand
CCAACGACCTCTGCTAGATCAGAGCGGAATCTGACAGCCATTCGGGGGACGACCGGCCCGCGAACACGCCGTGGCTGGAGCGTCATGATCAGGATGAACCCGAAGATCGCCAGCAGCACCGGCGGATCCCGAAGGTCCCCGAGCTTCAGGGGCACGTCGGGCGCGCGCAGCGTCGTCGCGTCAGGCAACAAGAGCGCCTGCGCAGGGAGCCCGGTTACGAAGCTCGCGACGATCCCGGCTTCATACAGGCCGATCAAGGCCATGAAGAGGCCGATTCCGGCGGCGAAACTGTGCTTCATCGATGGAGAGATCGCGTCGGCCATCCAGCCCCGTATGCCCGTGAGCGTCAGCACGAGGAAGAGGGCTCCGCTCACAAACACGGCGCCAAGCGCCTGCGGCCAGGCGATCCCCATCGCGGTGAGACCGAAGGCCACGAACGCGTTCTCGCCCATGTAGGGCGCCACTGCGATCGGCCGGTTGGCATAAAGACCCATGAGCAGGGAGCCGAACATGGCGGCCAGGATCGTGGCCACGGTACTCGGCCCGGTGGGGAGCCCGGCAAACGCGAGAATCGCCGGATTGACGACGATGATGTACGCCATCGTCACAAAGGTGGTGATGCCTCCCAGGATCTCAACCCTTGGGCTGGCGCCGTGCCGTTCAAGACCGAAGAACCGTTCCAGCATCGCCATCGCCTGGAGCTTAGGCGAGGTGAAGCGGACCGGGGCCAGGCAAAGGAGGTATAAAAGAAAGATGGAACGATCCAACTTGCTCGGTCGACGGGCCGTGGCCCTCTGTATCCTGTTCTCCCTCCGCGGGACCGCGGTGTTGGCCCAGGACGCCGCCCCGTCCGGCATTCGCGTCTGCACCCGCCCCGGTCCCGGATTCTTCAGCCAGGACGCGGCAGGACAGCCGGGCGGACTCGAGTTCGACCTCCTGAGCGGCTTCGCATCGGCCACCGGGCGGAAGATCACGTTCGACCCCGCGCCCTCGTTCGATCAGCTTCTCAGGGACACCGAGGCCGGCCGCTGTCAGATCGGCGCCTCGACGGTGACCGTGAGCGCGGAGCGCAAGGCGCGATTCAAGTTCTCCGTTCCCTATTTTCCAAACCGAGTCGTGGTGGTCCAGAAAGCCTCGACCGGACTCGCGAGTGCGGCCGATCTCAAGGACCGCCGCGTGGCGGTGGTCAAGGGAACGATTTCCGAAAGACTGGTGAGCGCCATGCCGGGTGTTCTTCCGCTCGTTGTCGGCGAGGACGCGGCCGGGCTGGATGCCCTGCTCAAGGACGAAGCCCACGCGTTCGCCTGCGACTCCGCCGTGGTTCTGCACCACCTCGGTGTCTACAAGGACCTTGGGATGGCGTTCCCGATCGGCGAACGGTCGTTCTTCGCCTTCGCCCTCCCGCGGGACTCGAGCCTGGTCGGGCCGCTCGACGATTACCTGCGGCGCGTGATTCGCTCGGGCGAATTCCAGAAGATGCTTGCGAAGCACTTCGGTGCGGCCAACGCGGAGACACTCGCCGACGATGTAGCCGAGAGCCTCGGGAAATAGGGCGCACCTCACCGGAGGAGCGGGACGTCGATAGAATCCGCGGGCTTCCCCTCAAAGCCCCCCATAGGAGATTCCCTCGATGCTCACAAGCCTTGCCCTCGGTCTCGCCCTGAACGCCGTGCGGGTCCTTGATCCCGCGACGGCCTACGACCCGAAGATCCCCACGATCAAGCAGGTCCTCGGTCACGATCACGGCGACGAGATCACATCTCCCGAGGGAGTGGGGATCTATCTCAAGGCGCTCGCCGCCGCGGCCCCCGAGCGCACCCGGCTCGTTGAGTACGCGCGCTCCTGGGAGGGCCGACCGCTTTGGATCTTCGTGGTCGGCTCGGCAGATCGGATCGCGAAACTCGATACGGTCAAGGCCGGCCTCAAGAAGCTTGCGGACCCAAGGACGACCACGGCCGCGGAGCGCGACGAGTTGATCAAGACCCTGCCCGTCTCGGTGTGGCTTCTCCACGGCGTGCACGGGAACGAGATCTCCTCCTCCGATGCGTCGCTCGCCGAGGCCTATCACCTCCTCGCCGCGCGGAACGATGCCGGAGTCGACGCGATCCTCGCGAACGCTCTGGTCATCATCGATCCGATGGAGAACCCCGACGGCCGCGCGCGCTTCGTTTATCAAAACCTCCTCGGCCGCGCCGCCAAGCCCGATCCCGAACCGATCTCGGCCGAACACGACGAGCCCTGGCCGGGCGGTCGCTCGAATCACTATCTCTTCGACATGAACCGTGACTGGTTCGCTCTCTCGCAGCCTGAGACCATCGGCCGCGTGGCCGTGCACCAGGAGTACTTCCCGCAGGTGGCGGTGGACCTTCACGAGATGGGCGGGAACAGCACGTACTACTTCGCCCCGCCTGCCGA
>CAZBTT010000326.1:0-3463 GCA_964494295.1 uncultured Acidobacteriota bacterium | reverse complement strand
CTGGTTCGACGTGGTCGGGAAGAACAACGCCGCGCGTTTTGATGAGAAGGGATTCGGCTACTTCATCCGGGAGAACTACGACTCGTTCTACCCCGGTTACGGCGAGAGCTGGCCGATCTTCAACGGCGCCGTGGGCATGACCTATGAGCAGGCTTCGGCGCGCGCCCTCGCCTGGAAGCGCGACGATGGCCTTCTCCTCACCTACAAGGATGGCGTTCTCCATCACTTCACGGCGGCGATCCAGACCGCGCGAACCGCGGCCGAGAACCGAGAAAAGCTGCTTCGCTACTACGCCAACTACCGCCAGTCGGCGGTCGATGAGGGAAAGAAGGGAACGCAGGAGTACGCGCTTGTGCCCGGTGTGGATCCTTCGCGCGCGGAACGGCTCGCGCGCCTTCTGGTCCGCCAGGGGATCGACGTGCGGCAGACGACCGCGGCCACGAAGGCCGGGATCCGCGACATTCCCGTCGGTTCCTACCTCGTGTCGGCGGCGCAGCCGACCGGACGTCTCATCCGCAACCTGCTCGAGATGAACATCGACCAGGACGAGGCGTTCGTGAAGGAACAGGATCGTCGTCGGAAGCTGCGTCAGGGCGATCAGATCTACGACGTCACGGCCTGGAGTCTGCCCCTCGCGTTCGACGTGGAATGCGTGCCGTCGGCGGTTCCCCTCACCGTGAAGGCGGAGCCTCTCGCGGGCGTCGCGACCTCAGCAGCTACCGCTCTGGCCGCAGCGAAGGTCGCCTATCTGCTCCCGTGGGGTTTCCATACCGCGGCGGCGGTGACGGAAGCGCTCCAGGCCGGGCTGCGGGTGCGCGTGGCCGGGGACATCATCAAGCTCAACGGCGTGACGTTCCCGACCGGCACCGCGATTTTTCGGACGTCCGAGAACGAGAACCTCGCCGCGCGCCTTGGGGCCATCGCCGCGAAGCACGGCGTGATGCCGCTCGGCACCGACACCGCGTTTGTCGACGTGGGTGGCATCTCGCTGGGCAGCGGTGAGGTCGCGAACATGAAGAGCCCGCGCGTCCTGCTGATGTGGGACGCGCCGACCTCCAGTCTCTCCGCGGGCTGGGCGCGATTCACCCTGGAGCGGCGCATCGGCGCGCGCACCACCGCGGTGCGCGTGAGTTCGTTCCGGCGCGCCAATCTCACCGACTTCGACGTGGTCGTGATGCCTTCGGGCGATTACTCGACGCTCGGCGAAGACGGAGTCAAGCGTCTCAAGGACTTCGTCCGCGCGGGCGGGACAGTGGTGACGCTGGGCGAGGCTTCGCGCTGGGCCGCGAAGGAGAAAGTGGCGCTTATCGATACGCGCACGGAGAACCGCGACGGCACACCCGAGAAGGACGCGCCGCCCGCTGATGCAGACAAGAAGAAGGTCGAGCCAGGGAAACCCTTTGACTACGACAAGGCGGTTCTGCCCGACCGCGAGGCGCCAGAGAACACGCCCGGCGCGTACCTCCGGATGCACCTCGACCCCGACCACTGGCTCGCCGCGGGCACCGACTTCGAGATGGGCGTGCTCGTCGAAAGCCGCCGCGTCTTCACGCCGATCGCGCTGGACAAGGGCATGAATGTCGGTGTCTACGCGAAGAAGGACAAGCTGCGCATGTCCGGCCTGGTGTGGGACGAAGCTCAGACCGCACTCGCGCAGAAGGCCTACCTCATTCACCAGGAACTGGGGGCCGGCCACGTGATCGCCTTCGCCGAGGAACCGAACTACCGCGCGTACACCGAGGGCACGATGCTCCTCTTCGCGAACGCAGTGATCCTCGGCCCGGCGTTCTAGGCCGGCCATGTTCTTCGAACTGAACGACCCATCGCTGCTTCGGACCCAGGCCTACATCGGCGGGCGCTGGTCGGGCGCCGATTCGGGTTCGGTGACGACGATCAGCAACCCTGCGACCGGGAAGCAGATCGTGTTCGTGCCGAACGTGGGCGTGGCGGAAACCCGGCGGGCCATCGATGCCGCGAAGGCTGCTCTTCCCGCATGGCGTCAGCGATCCGCGAAGGACCGGGCGCAGGTGCTGCGGCGCTGGTTCGACCTGATGATCGCGAATCAGGACGATCTCGCGCTGATCCTGACGAGCGAGCAGGGGAAGCCGCTTCCGGAAGCGAAGGGCGAAGTCCTCTACGGCGCGTCTTTCGTCGAGTGGTTCAGCGAAGAGGCGAAGCGGGTTTACGGAGAGACCATTCCCGCGAACACCACGGACAAGCGGATTCACGTCCTGCGCGAGCCGGTGGGGGTTTGCGCGGCGATCACGCCGTGGAACTTTCCGATCGCGATGGTTACGCGCAAGGTGAGCCCGGCGCTCGCTGCCGGATGCACGGTCGTTCTCAAGCCGGCGCCCCAGACTCCGTTGTCGGCACTCGCCCTCGCCGTCCTCGCCGAGCGCGCCGGGGTTCCCCCCGGGGCTTTCAACGTCGTCACCGGCGATGCGGTCGCGATCGGCTCGGAGCTGACCTCGAACAAGGCGGTGCGGAAGTTGAGTTTCACAGGCTCCACGAAGACCGGGAAGCTGCTCATGCAGCAGTGCGCGGCCACCGTGAAGAAGGTCTCGATGGAACTCGGTGGGAACGCGCCTTTCATCGTCTTCGAGGATGCGGACATCGACGCTGCGATCGCGGGCCTTCTCGCTTCGAAGTACCGCGCGAGCGGCCAGACCTGCGTGTGCGCGAACCGCGTCCTGGTTCAAGACGGCATCTACGACACGTTCGCGGAGACACTCGCGAAGAAGGTGGCCGCCCTGGTGGTCGGCGACGGTCAGGAACAAGGCGTCGACCAGGGCCCGCTCATCGACGAGAACGCGGTCGCCAAAGTCGAGGCGCACATCGCCGACGCGCTGGCGAAAGGGGCCAGCGTCATCACCGGCGGAAAGAGGCATGGTCTGGGCCGGACGTTCTTCGAGCCCACGGTGATCGCGGGCGCTTTGCCGAGCATGCTGGTGGCCCGCGAGGAGACGTTTGGTCCGGTGGCCCCGCTCTTCCGGTTCCACACCGAGGAGGAGGCGGTCCGGATGGCGAACGACACGGAGTTCGGCCTCGCTGCGTACTTCTACACTCGCGATACGGGCCGAGTAGTTCGGGTCAGCGAAGCCCTCGAATACGGCATCGTCGGCGTGAACACCGGGATCATCTCCACCGAAGTGGCGCCCTTCGGCGGCATCAAGGAGTCGGGCGTGGGCCGCGAAGGCTCACGCCACGGCATCGACGAGTACCTGGAGATGAAGTACGTCTGCCAGGGCGGGCTCTGATCAGAACGAGATCGACGTTCCGAGTTCGATCCTTCTTCCCGGTTCCGCGAGGATCGGCTGGCCGTAGAGCGGAGAACCGAACCCCGTGCCGACGGCGATGGGGTTGGTGCGGTTGAGCGCGTTGAAAGCCTGGAGGTAGATGCCCAGCCGAAAGCGCTTCGCCCCTCCCGGGTCGGACATGTCGGGGGCCCCGCCCCCATTGTTCC
>CAZBTT010000325.1:0-5900 GCA_964494295.1 uncultured Acidobacteriota bacterium | reverse complement strand
CCGCGTCGGCACTGCGTTACCAGGACTTCGGAATCGTGTGCCTCCTTGCTCGGCTCGTTGAGCGCAAACCTCGATCACGGACTCTTGCGACTCGCGCTCAACGCCCCGGCCGCCTGCGACCCGCCGCAGCGTCGGCCCCGCTCCATCTTCGACTAAACGCGCGAGCTCACGAAGACTCGAGTGACGCGGGACCCGAGTGCGAAGGGCGAAGGGCGAGCCAAGGCCCATCGTCCGCAGCTACCCACCGAGCGCGAGTACGTTAGAGCACGCAGGGTCGTCGCGTTCGCCCTCAACTCAATATCCTCGGCGCGGCGCCGAGGAGGAAGACGGAGTCGCCCCAAAGGCGGTAGCGCTCATCTCTTTCGGACCACGGACGGCCGAGCAGGAGTGCGGCGGGTGTCGCGATCTGGATCGCGAGGACAATCCAGACCCGAGCGGAGTCGACCGGGATGACGGCAAGCGCCACTGAAAGCAGTGCGCCGATCGCCGCCGCGAACCATGCCGCCTTTGTCGTCGCGGTTCGGCCAAAGCGCAGGGCCAGCGATCGATGCCCCTCGATCCGGTCGGCTTCGGCTTCGAAGACAGCGACCATGGTCAGATTGAGAACGGCCGCGAGGCCGTGGAGCGTGGCCGCGAGTATGAGCCACGTGGCGGATCCCGGGCCCATGAGGACCGGGCCGCCCCAGATTCCGGCCGCGTAAAGCAGGCCCGCGATGGGCTCTTTCGGCAGGCTCGCGAACAGAAGGCCCTGGGCGGAAGCGAGGTAGGCGAGGGCGAGAAGACTGAGTCCCACACCGAATAGACGGATCGGCGGAGCCAGCGACCACGCCGCGGCCAGGCCGAGAGCGATGCAGCACACGACGGCGACTGAGAGGATGCGCGCATGACGCCGATGGAAGGCGCGACGAAAACTCTCGCCCTGCGCGGGTGGACGGCGAGCGTCCAGAAGGTGGTCGCCGGTGTAGACGCACCAGACCGCGGACAGCAGAGCGATCCACCATCCGCCCCCCATTCGCGTCCGAGCCATCTGCTCGGCCATCAGGCCCCCGCACGCCGCCCCGGCCACGACATCGAGGCTCAGGGCACGGAGAATCTGCCTAGGCGAGGCGCACCGGCCGGAATTCGAAGGCGCTCGGCGGCACCGGCACGCCAAAGGTTCGGACCTGCTGGGCGCGCGCGATCACCGCTGCGCCCTCCAGGAAGTTGAGTGCTATCTGCCCGACCTCGCGATTCTTCGGGTCCTCGAGGAATGAACCCTTCGCCCAGGTGTTGAAGGCGCCCATGGCCGGCCCGCACCAGATCTGATAGTCCATGATCCGCGTGGGCTCTCCCGCGTTCGCCCAGCGGCTGGCCTTCCCGAGATACCAGCGGAAACAAAGGGCCATGCGGTGGTGCGGATCCTTGTTCGCGCGCTCGACTTCGTGCGGATCCCGCTGCTCCCAGAAGGCTTTCGTATCCGCCCAGATTGTCTCGAGGGGCGCCTTGAAGATCTCGCTCTCGAGCCGAGCGCGGACTCCTGCCGGCAGGTTCTCGATGGAGTCGTGCGACATGTACGCGTCGTAGAGCTTCTGCGCGCGAGTCGCGAACATCGTGCCGCGTCGCAGCACCTGGACCTTCACGCCCATCTCGAACATGTCCGCCGCGGGCGCCATGGCCACGTCGGCGATCCCGGCTTGTGCGAGCAGCAGACGCCCGGCTTCGGAAAGGCCGGACTCCACCGCGGCTTCGTTCACGGTACCGGTCATGACGTAGGCGGCGCCGAGCGCGAACGCGGACGCGAGCGACGCGGGCGTGCCCAGGCCGCCCGCCGCGCCGATGCGGATAGGCGTGGTGTAACCGCGAGCGGCGGCGATCTCATCGCGCAAAGCGGCGATGGTGGGGAAGAGCGAGCCGAGGGGCCGGTTGTCGGTATGTCCCCCCGAGTCCGATTCCACCGTGATGTCCTCGGCGAGGGAAATCCGCTTGGCGAGGTTCGCCTCCGCGGATGTGATCGCGCCCCGGCTGACGAGATCCGCGAGGATGTTGTCGGGGGGAGGTTCGAGAAAACGCCGGGCGACTTCCGGCCGCGAAATCTTCGCGAGAACCCGGTTCCGCCGTTCGACCGCGCCGTCGCCGCGCAGGCGAAGGCCCTTCACAGCGTAGCGAACCACCGCGGGCGTGATGTCCATGAACGCGGAGGCGTCGACGCGGACCACCTCGTGTTTGAAGTAGAGATCGACGACGGTTTCCTCGAGCGCCGGTTCGTTCGGCGAGTGGATGAGGTTCGAGCCCCAAGGCTCGCCGTTGGTGAGCGCCGCCTTGATGGTGTTGAGATTGGCCTCGACGGAGGCGGGCGAGAGGCCGGCCGCGCCGAAGAAGGCGAGGACACCCGAGCGAGCCGCGGCGATCACGAGGGCCGCCGATGCGATGCCGTTCGCCATCGGTCCCACGCAATAAGGGAAGCGCACGCCATGAGCCTCCTGGAACGACCGATCGCCGAGCCACTCGGGGTACAGCGGGGGCAGAGCGCCCGCGATCTCCTCGCCGGCCACCGGAGCCGGTGAGAAACGAAGGCCCATCGCCTGATCCGACGTGCGCCGGACGACATAGAGCGCCTCGCGAACTCGGCGCAGGGCGGCGGTGATTTCGGTGGGGGTGTAGAGGGTCTCGGAACTCATGGGCGCATGGAGGCTAATCGAATGCCGCGCCGTTCACCACGCGGAAGCGCAAACGAGGCGGCAGAGGCGAAACCAGCGCCACCGCGCCGATCAGTTTGAGCGCCACGAACTCGAATGTGGTAAGCCGACAGACGGCCCGCGGCGCGACGCCCGGGGCATCCTTGTGGGGCGGATGGAGGTCGTCGGGATCGAGCCCCACGCTGAGCGTCGTCAGGCTCTCGGCCATGGTTCCGCCCCGCGCCTTCACGATCGCCTCTTTTCTGGTCCAGCCGGCAAGAAAGGCCCGCGACCGCTGGGCGTCCGGCCAGGCCTTCAGTGCGGCGAGTTCCGCGGGCGTGAAGTACCGCTTCGCGATCGTGAGAGGTTCGACGGTCCGGTCGAGCTTCTCGATGTCGAGGCCGACGTCCGTCCCGCGACAGAAGGCGATCGCCACGTGCGGTCCCGTGTGGGAAACGCTGAACCTCCAGTCCGGGCGATCAGGGTCGGTGCGCTGGAGATCAGGCTTGCCGGAGGGTCGCAGGTCGAACTGGATCTCTCCCGGCTTGCAGCGCAGGCGCTTCGCAAGCTCCAGTCGCAGCAGTCCGCGCGCGAGGATGAAGACGCGCCGCGGCTCCGGAAGTTTGTAGCCATTGGCGCGAGCGGTTTCCTCCGGGGTCAACACGCGCTCGTACGGCCCCAGGTCCCCGAAATCCCCGAGTTGGGCGCGGAGCACTTCGACTTCCAGGCGCTTCACGGGGAGGTTCGGCTCTTGAACCACTCGACGGTTCGTTCGAAGCCATCCTCGGCGGTGACCGGCGGGGCGTAGCCGAAGTCGCGCACCGCTTCGTCGATCGAATACCAGTGCGAGATGCCGAGGTTCCGCGCGACCGACCGGGTGAGCGGAGGTTCGCCGCTCAAGCGGAACGCGGTCCACGCGAATTCGAGCACCCCTCCGATCGCGACCGCAGCGGAGATGGAGAGGCGGCGTTGGATGGGCGGCAGTCCCAGCCGGGCCACGAGTCTCGTGAGCCATTCACCGAACACGACCGGCTCGGGGTCGTTGAGGAAGTAGGCCCGGCCCGCGCCGGGCGCATCGAACGACCGCTGAGACCCCGCCTGGACATGGGCCGCGGCCGCGTTGTCGATGGAGGGCAGGCCGACCCCAATCGGCCCACCCGCCGCCAGGGCCAGCCGGCCCGTTGACGCGCGGTCGATCACCCGAGGCACAAGGTGCGGATCGCCCGGCCCGTAGATGAGATGCGGGCGAAGGGAGACCGTGGCGAGCTGCCTTGAGTTGGCCTTGAGCACGAGGCGCTCGGACGCGGCCTTGGTCGCGGAGTAAGGGCTCGAGGGCGGCTCAGCGTAGGGCAGGGCCGAAGTGCCATTCGCCTGGTCTTTTCCGTCGAAGACGACCGACGGGGATCCGGTGAAGACCAGTTTCGGAACTCGCGCGGCGAGGCAGGCGGCGACCACCATCTCCGTTCCGACCACATTGGGCCGGTAGTAGCTCTCGTAGGAGCCCCAGACACCGGCCTTCGCCGCCGTGTGGAACGCGACATCACAGCCTGTGGCCGCTTCGGTGAGCGCCACCCGATCGGTAATGTCGGTGCGCACGAGCTTCACGCCAAGGCGGGCCAGCTCCGGATAGTCGCCCCGGGCGACGACAACGACATCATCGCCCCGGGCGCGGAGCTTTTGGACGATCGCAGAACCGAGGAACCCTCCGCCGCCTGTGACGAGTGCCCTCAAGCGGCGGGGTTCCCCGGGAATTACTGAACTTTGAACGTCTTCGTGGTCGCGGGCGCCTCGGCGTCGCCGAGGAAGATATCGACGCGATAATCGCCCTTCGGCCAGCCCTTCGCGTTCTCGACGTGGAACTCGTTGGTCGCCGGACCGGTCGAATCGAACTCCATGGTGGTCTCGTTGACCTTCGCGGTCTGATCACCCTTCACGAATGACCACAGCGCGCGCAGTTTGACGTGGCCGACACCCGCGGTAGCGACCGAGGCGTAGATCACGTCCTTGGTGGCGAAGGTCTCCGAGGCGGCGGTGACCACCTTGTCGGATCCGATGGCGTTGCCGAGTGTGACCGAGGCGACCGAGGGCGGCGCGGGGGTTGGCACCGGCGTGGCGACGGCCACGGGCGGCGGGGGAGGCGGCGCGGGTTTGCTGCCGCAGGCGGCGGTGAGGGCTACGAGGGTGAGGATGGTAGTGCGTCGCATTAAATTCTCCGGGGGTCTTTAGGGTTTGGCGGGAATCTTGAGTTCCCAGCCGACCTGGATCAGGTCAGGGTTCTTGATTCGGTCCTTGTTGGCTTCGTGAATCAGCTTCCAGAGACTCGAATTTCCGTATTTCTTCTTGGCGATCTTCGAAAGCGTGTCGCCCGACTTCACGGTGTAGGTCTCGAAGACCACCACCGGCGCCGCGGTTTTAGCAGTCGTCGAAGCGCCGCCCGTGACGCCCGAAAAGTCGGGCATTCCGGAGTCGGGCTGTTTGGTGTTGGGCATGAATGGCTCTCCTCGAATCGACGGTCGTCCACTGCGGACGCCGACAAAGACAAGGTTACATGAACGATTCCGTGCGGAACCGAACAGAGCAGGCCGCACCGTTCATCGCCATGGGCGGTTACGATTCGCCCCCATGTCCGCCGACCTTCGGGAGTTCATCGCCGCCCTGCGTCGCGAAAGCGACCTCGTGGAAATAGACGTCCCGGTCGATGCGCGTCTCGAAGCGGCGGAGGTCCACCGGCGGGTGATCGCGGCCGGCGGTCCGGCTCTGCTCTTCAAGAATGTCGTCGGTTCGGACTTTCCCCTCGTCACGAATCTTTTCGGGACGCCGAGGCGTTCCGAGATGGCGTTTGGCGGAAACGCCGCGCGTTTCGTGCGGCGCGCGGTGGACGTGGTCCAGCATGCCCTGCCCCCCACGCTGGGCAAGGCGTGGGGCGCTCGCGACCTCGTCATGTCGGGTCTCAAGGTCGGACTCCGCAGAAAAGGCGGAGGGCCGGTCACCGAGGTCCGCGAAGGCCCCAATCTCTCCAGGCTCCCGGCACTCACGTGCTGGCCCGAAGACGGCGGCCCTTTCATCACGCTGCCCCTCGTCCTGACCGCGCATCCGGACGGTCTCGGCACCAACCTCGGCATGTACCGGATGCAGGTCTACGACAACAAGACCACGGGGATGCACTGGCAGATCGGCAAAGGCGGCGGATTCCACTTCGACGTCGCGGAAAAACGCGGCGAGTCGCTTCCGCTGAGCGTCCACGTG
>CAZBTT010000324.1:0-5962 GCA_964494295.1 uncultured Acidobacteriota bacterium | reverse complement strand
GACCGGGCGGCACGGTTGATGTGAACTTCCGCGTGGAATACAGCATCAGCGGCGCTCCGTTCCTGCTGTGGGTGGTGCCGGAAGCGAAGCCGTAAGGGGGCCCTCCCTGGTTTCGGTATCCTCCGCGGACCGGCGGCGCTCGCCGGCCCTCGGAGGAAATGCATGAATCCATTCCAGCGCTGGCTGATCACGACCACCTGCCTTGTTCTTGCTGCCCAACCTACCCGGGCGGGCAGTGTTGGCAGCACGGTCCAGTCATCTTCAGGCGACAGCCGGCTCGACAAGATGGGTCGCGAGGTCACCGAACGCGCGGCGAAGGACATCAAGAGTAAGGACGCGGAGAAGCGGCTGAAGGCAGTCGAATCCCTCTCGGGCTGGAATCGGACCGAAGGCGCCGCGTTGCTGATCCAGGGACTCGGTGATGTGGACGAGCGCGTGCGAGCGGCGTCGGCGAGTTCGCTCGGCAGTTGGGGCAAGGTCGCCGAGCCTGCGCGATCGGCCCTGCTCAAGGCGCTCGACGATCCGCGTCCCGCGGTCGTCACCCAGGCGGCCGAGGCGCTCGAGCGGGCGCTCAAGGTGCCCGAGAAAGACCTCGCCCCGGCACGGTTGAGGATTCTCGAATCGGGAAATCGGACGGAAACGTTCCTGGCCGCGCGCAGCCTCATCGGCCATGCCGCGCCCATCCGGCTCGTCGAACCGATCCTCAATTACATCGACGCGCAGTTTCCCGGGATGTCCTCGGCCGACTACAAGACCCGCGACGCTTCGCGCAACAACATCGAGATCGGCGAGACGGCCCTCAAGCGTCTCGTGAAGAACACGAAGGATCGATCGATCATCACTGCCATCACCAACGCCGCCCGCGGCTTCAAGCAGCGGAACGACATCCCCCTCGACGCTCTGTCCCTCTACGAGCCCCGGCCGGAGGGCTGGGCGAAGCTGCTGGTTGAGCAGCTCGCGGCTCGCGATCCACGGGTGCTCTCCCGCGTCCTCTTCCTGATGGGCCGGACCGCGCAGAGCGCCGCCGATGTTGCGATCTGGGCGCCCGAGGCGGTGCGCGTCGAGAAACACCCGGAATCCTCGGTTCGAGGCGCGCTCGTCTACGCCCTTGGCGAGGCGCGCGGCCTGGCCTCCGAGCACATCGACGTTGCGGTCCGTGCGCTCCAGGGCGAAACCGACAAGAGCCTTCGCGAGACCGCGGTGACGGCCATCGGCGACATCGGCGACCGGAACCAGGCGACACCCGCAGCGGGAAAGCGCCTGGTCGCGGAACGAGCGACGGCCGCGCTCCGGGCGGCTATCGATAAGGACGCCGAGAAGGACATTCGCGAAAAGGCGGCGCGATCGCTGACTCGTCTGCAACTCGAGCCGAAGACGGCCATCGACATTCTTGTTCCTCTCACCGCCGCGACCTACCCGGAAGGCGTGCGCACGGCGGCGCTCTTCGGTCTCGAGAGCCGCGGTTCGGCGATGCGCGGCGCCATCGACGCATTGCGCCCGCTTCTGAAGGATCCGAGCGAATATGTCCGCTCCCAGGCGGCCACCGCCATCAATCTGATCGAGCGGGGCGCCCCCGCCGCGTCGACCGCCGCTCCCGCGAAGTCCGCGGCTGCCCCCGCGGTCGCGAAAGCCCCCACCGTGGCGCGTGACCCCGAGGTCGAGGCGAGAGCACTTGAGTTCCTTCGGTCGAAGAAAGTCACGTTCGAGGTCAACTCGTTCTTCGGCGCGCTTAGCGAGAGGGATACCGAGCAGGTGCAGGCGTTCCTCGATGCGGGCATGGATCCCAACGGACGCGCTTCGGACGACGGCGATTCACCCATGAGCTTCCTTCTGCGAGCCGGCGCCTGTTCGCCGCTTCAACGACCGACCGCCGCACCGGTGAAGGAGATCACGACGCTCCTGCTCGCCCGCGGTGCGGACGTGAATCTCGCGGACACTCACGGCAACACCATTCTCATGGCCGCCGCGATGGGCGGCTGCGACCGCGAGACGATCGGCGCCCTCATCAAGGCTGGAGCGAAGGTCGGCGCCAAGAACTCGGCCGGTCTCACTGCTTTCGAGATGGGTCTGTTCTCGGGTCACGACGGACTTGAAGAGCTGATCGCCGCGGGCTATCGGCTGCCTGCAGACAAGGCCGCAGTCTTCAAGCAGGCCTACGCCGCCCAGCCCAAATCCCTCGACATGATCACCAAAGCGACTGCGCCAGCGAAAAAGTAGTTCGCTGCCCGCACGGGGCTCGGGCCGGTCAAATTTCTGTATGCTGGCCCCTCGCCGGGCGCGCGGGCGAAGCGCCCCTATGGCCCCCGGCTTGTGGAGGTACCCATGAAGCTCTCTGTCCGGTCGTCCCTTCTGGCGTCTTTGCTGGCCTGCGCCCTGCCCGCCACCGCTCAGGACCTGGCCTCCTTCGAGAAACAGGTCACCTACAAGACCCTCGCGAATGGACTTCGCGTGATCGTGGTCGAGGCCAAAGGCGCACCCGTCTTTTCCTTCTCGAACCGGGTCATGACCGGAAGCGACCGCGAGGTCCTCGGCATCACCGGTCTCGCCCACATGTTCGAACACATGGCCTTCAAAGGAACCGATGTCATCGGCACCAACAACTACGCGGCGGAGAAGGCTGCTCTGGCGAAAGTCGAGACCGCGTATGCGGCTTACGACACCGCGCGACGCCAGCCCGGTCGGGACGATAAGAAGGTCGCTGATCTCGAGAAGGCGTTCAAGGCCGCGGTGGCCGAGGCTGACGCCTTCGTGGTGAAGAACGAGTTCGGAGAGATCGTCGATCGCGAGGGCGGGGTCGGCCTCAACGCGAGCACCAACGCCGACGAGACGCAGTACTACTACTCCCTGCCCGCCAACCGCTTCGAGTTGTGGGCCTATCTCGAATCCGAACGCTTCTTGAAACCCGTGATGCGGGAGTTCTACAAGGAGCGCGACGTGGTCAACGAAGAACGGCGCATGCGCACCGACTCTGCGCCCGTCGGCCGCCTCATCGAGCAGTTTCTCGCCGCGGCCTTCACCGCTCACCCCTACGGGCAGCCGGTGGTGGGCTGGGCCTCGGACCTCAACACATTCTCCGCCACCGACGCGATGGCCTTCTACGAGAACTACTACCAGCCCTCGAACATGATTCTTTCGGTGGTGGGCGGGATCAAGGCGGCCGAGGTGATGCCGATTATCGAAAAGTACTTCTCACGGCTGCCCACGAAGGACGCGCCTCCTCCTCTTCGCACGGTGGAGCCGCCCCAACGCGCCGAGCGCACGGTGGTCCTCAGAGAGGCCTCGCAGCCGTTCTACATCGAGGGATATCACAAGCCCGATGTCCGCGATCCGGATGATGCGGCCTACGATGTGCTGGGCGACCTGCTCTCGAACGGTCGCACGTCGCGCTTGTACAAGTCGCTCGTCCGCGACAAGAAGATCGCGGCCGCGGCCCAGGGTTTCGCCGGCTTCCCCGGCAACAAGTACCCGAACCTCTTCGCCTTCCTCGGAGTTCCCCTGCCCGGACATACCGTTCAGGAGGTTCAGGCCGCGATCCGGGCGGAACTGGAGCGGGTAAAAGCGGGAGATGTGACCGACGAGGAACTGAACATGGTCAAGACCCGGGCGAAGGCGAATCTCGTCCGGCGCCTTGACGGCAATCAGGGCCTCGCGAACCAGGTGACCTTCTACGAGTCGCGATACGGCAGCTGGCGCGCGATGTTCACAACCGTCGACGCGATGCAGAAGGTCACGAAGGAAGACATCCAGAGGATCGCGAAGAAGGTTTTCACGGATGAGAACCGGACGGTGGGGATCATCGAATCCACCACCGCGGCCCCCGCGCGGAGGACAAACTGATGAAATCCTTCTTCTATCGTTCGATTGCCTTTGCGTTTGTCCTCGCGGCCCCTGCCTTCGTTGAGAAGGCCGACGCTCAGGCCACCGATTGGAAGCAGATCGCCAAGCCGCCGCTTCCGCCGTTCAAAGCGGCCATTCCCATCCGAGTCGCGCTGCCTAACGGGATGGTGATCTTCCTTCAGGAAGACAAGGCGTTGCCTCTGATCCGTGGAACCGCGATCATCCGGGGAGGTTCACGAGAGGAGCCGGCGGCGCGGGCTGGCCTCGCATCGATCTTCGGCCAGACCTGGCGCACCAGCGGGACGGCCGCGAAGAACGGCGACGCTCTCGACGAGTACCTCGAAGCGCGCGGCGCCCGAGTGGAAACCGGCGCGTCGAGCGACTCGACCACGGTCTCCTTCGATACTCTGAAGGAGAACTTCACCGACGTCTTCGCGATCTTCACCGACGTGCTCCAAAACCCCGACTTCAAGGACGACAAGCTGGCGCTCGCGAAGAACCAGTGGAACGCGACCATCGCGCGACGTAATGACGATGTCGCGGGAATCGCCGGACGCGAGGCCCGCAAACTCGGCTACGGCGCGGATTCGCCGCTTGCCCGCACTCCCGAATACTTCACCATCGCCGCGATCACGAAGGACGATCTCTCGGCGTGGCATCGTGCGAACGTCCATCCGAACAACATCATCCTGAGTGTCATCGGTGACTTCGACGCGAAGGTGATGGAAGCGACGCTCCGGAAGGCGTTTGGGGCGTGGAAGAAGGGCCCGGCGTTTCCGCGGCAGAAATACGCCGCGGCCGATCCGAAGCCCGGCGTCTATTTCATCCAGCGTGACGACGTGAACCAGAGCCAGATCCGGATGGTCCACGCGGGCACCACGCGCATGAATCCCGACTACTACGCCATCACGGTCATGAACGAAGTCTTCGGCGGCGGCTTCTCGGCGCGTCTTTTCACCAACGTGCGTTCGAAGAAGGGCCTCGCCTACTCGGTGGGCGGAGGCGTGGGCTCGGGGCTCGACACGCCGGGCCTCTTCCAGCTTTCGACCGGCACCAAGAGTTCCACCACGGCGGCCGCGATCGATGCGCTCTACGAGGAGATGGACAACCTGACGAAGATCCCCCCGACCGAGGCCGAATTGAAAGGCGCCAAGGACGCGATCCTCAATTCGTTCATCTTCCGTCTCGACACGAACCGCAAGGTCCTGATCGAGCGCGTGAACAATGAGTTCTACGGCCTGCCGCCCGATCTTCTGGATCAGTTCGTCCCCGGTATCGAAAAGGTGACCGCAGCGGATGTGCAGCGTGTGATCCAGAAATACGTCCATCGCGACAAGGTGGCGGTGCTGGTCGTGGGCAAGAGCCAGGACTTCGATCGTCCGCTCTCCTCGTTCGGTCCCGTGACACCAATCGACATCACGATTCCTCAGGCGAAGGGCTCGGCTCCCGCGGCGGGAGGCGCCGCCCCTGCCGCCAACACCGATGAAGCCAAGGCCCTCTTCGCCAAGGTCGCGGAAAGCATTGGAGGCGCTGCCCGCGTGAAGGAAATCAAGACCTACCGCGAGAAGGGCACCATGAAGTCGAAGACGCCGATGGGGGAACAGACCGTCGAGGTGGAGTCGTGGTCGTGGGTTAATCCGCCGGATCGTCAGAAGCAGTCCCTGATCGTGAACGGGATGACCATAGGCCGCGTGCTGACTCCGGAAGCCGCGTTCATGGCGACCCCCATGGGTGTGCAGGACATGCCCGCGTCGCAGAAGGAGAACGCGCTCAGGGATTTGAAGCTGAGCACGCTCGCCCTGCTCCAGAAGGCCGGCGATCCGAAGTTGTCCCTCGCGGTGGCGCCCGGAGTGAAGATCGGCGAAGTCGATACTCGTCTTCTGACGGTGGGTTCCGAGGGAAGCGAAGTGAAGTGGTATGTCGATCCCGCGAACGGCCAGGTGCTCCGAAGAGTGGCCATGGCCGGAGCAGGCGAGCAGACCACCGACTACTCCGATTTCCGCCCGGTGGCTGGGATGAGCGTCGCGTTCAAGCGCGTGATCTCCGTGGGCGGTCAGGAGGCGGCGAACGTGACCCTGACCGAATACGAGGTCAATCCGGCGATCGATCCGACCATGTTCGAACG
>CAZBTT010000323.1:0-5968 GCA_964494295.1 uncultured Acidobacteriota bacterium | reverse complement strand
CCCCGCGGCCCTCTCCGGCCCGCGGCCGCGTGGCCTCGGCGGGCGCGGCAGGATGGTCCTGCGCGATCGCACCCCGGGAGAGAAGGGCAACGACACCTGCGAGCGCAAGGGCGCACCGCCATCTCATCTCAATCGTCCTCATCCTCGTAGACGTAGAAGCCCTCGGCCCATCCGTCGGGCAGAGTTGGCGGATGAGGCGCTTCGCCCGTGAACGGCGGGCCGGACTGCGCCTCGCCGAGCCCCATGTCGGCCATGTCGGGTGCGGCGGTGAAATCGCCCGAGCGCTTTCTCCAGTTCGCTATGGCCTTCGAGAGGCCGAGGGCCTCAAGGGGCTCGACCCAGGCATCCTTGAGCGCCGGCCGCGGTTTCTTGAGCTCGCTCAAGGCGAAGCGCCGGGCCGCCTCAAACTCCAGATCCTCGGGCCTGGACTTCGGCATGCGTGCCAGGTAACCGACGTAGTGGCCGACGCTCATCAGACCCAGGCCCGCCGCCGCGACGCCGCTGAGCGGTGTGTTGGGGCTCAGGGCCAGCGCTGCACCGAGGAGACTGAACGAGAACGCCGCGAAGAGAAGCGTGAAGATCGACACCCGTCTTCCCGGTGTTCCGAGAGGCCAGAAGATGGCGAAGATGTGGCCGGGCACGAAACCCGCGAAGATGGGGATCGGATCGGCGAGCGTCTGATCCACGAGGCTCTTGACGATCAGCGCGACGCCGCCTCCGAAGAACGCAAGGCACAGGAACATCCAGCCGTGGCGGCTGGTCACGGTCGCGGCCTGGGGGACGAAGGGCTTGAGCATCCGATCGACAAGAAGGTCCGGGTCGAACTCGCGGCCCCGGAAACGGTCCTGGATGTCGGCCGACGACACCGAGTCGGGGTATCCAAACAGCTCCTGCACCACCGCGCGCTCGAACGGTCTCAGGCGATCGCGGGGGACCAAGAGGCGGAGAGAGACCTTCGCGTCGGTTTCGTCCGTCGCCGGTTTCTCTACCGTGATCGAGAGTTTTCGTTCCGCGGCCATTCTCTCGATGAACCGCGCGAACCCCGGCGGATTCGGGCTGTCGCCGAACTTTGCGGCGATGAGTTCTATCGGCAGCGGCTCGATGACGCGTTCGAAAAGCGCGCGGTCGCCGCGGGGCGGTCGCCCGAGCAGACGGCTCGTTATCAGGAAGAGGCCCATCATGGCCAGGCACAGGACAAAGGGTCCGAAAGTTCCCGCCACGCGGAGCGCCGAAGCCTCCACATCGACACTGTTGGGCCGCCCTTCGGGCAGGTACCGTAGATGCCTCTGGACGCGATAGTCGACATCGGGTGTCGCGACGCCGATGTCACGGTCCTTGTCGAGAAGGACCCATGCCGTGTCGTACTCGAAACGGTAGTTGAGTTCGGGGAGGCTGTTCGAGGAACCACGAGTGGGGAACTCGACGTCGTGGTCGAAGCGATAGACGCGGTGCAGATCCGGCCACGCCTCTTTCCAGCCTGCGAGCACTTCGCGGGCCCGATCGAGGGGGCTTCGCGGACGGGTTCCCGAATCGAGCGGTTCGACTCCGGCCGCCAGATCCCATGAAGGCGTCACCGCCCCGCGGAGTGTGTACTCGATCAGGTAGCTTCTTCGGACGCTCGGCTCAAAGGGGGGATCGGCCTCGGCCTTGAACCAGATCTGCAGACCCCACGCCCAGGACTGATACGAATCGGGCCCGTCGGCCCCACTTCTGAGCGCCCGCTTCACGCCGAGGGAATCGACGATCGAAACGCCCAGGACCACGGCACTCTGATCGGCTCCCACGAGCAGAGTGCGATAGGCGTTCGTGACGTCGCCCGAGAGCGTGATCTCGTGCGTCTCTTCCACCCGGACCCCGCCGTCGTTGTCGAGCTTCGCAACCACGTTTGTCCGGTTCCACTCGAGCTGCCCCTGGGCGGCGGCGTGCCGGGAGCAGAGAAGGGCCAGAAGACCAGCCGCGATCGTCCGTTTCATCGCGGCATTCTCTCAGGCCCTCACGCCCGCGAAGCGCCCTTCTGTAGGATCCGCCCCGGGAGACACCAGATCATGTTCAATCCGGAACAACTGTTGGGTCAGCTGCTCAAGAGCGGCCTGAGCGGGAGCCTCGGAGGCGGCCGGCGGCGCAAACGTGGCGGTTCGCTCCTTGGAGGCATGAGCACGGGCACGAAGGCGCAGCTTGGAATGGGCCTCGTGGGCATCGCGATCGCGGCCTATGAGCACTACAGCAAGCAGAACCAGGGCTCGTCGACGCCAACATCTTCGACGTTCCCACCATCGCCTTCATCTCCGCAATCTCTGGCACCCATGCCGAAGTCCTCTCTCGGCGCCCCCGCATCTGCTCCGGCCTCATCCCCGCGCGCGGCGGATGCCATCCTGCTCGTCCAGGCGATGGTGGCCGCGGCCGCGGCGGACGGCGTGATCGACGACGAGGAGCGGGCGCAGATGTTGAAGCGCGCCACCGACGCGGGCTTCGATGACGAAACGCGCCGGTTCCTCGAAGCCGAACTGGCGAACCCGAAGTCGCTCGCCGTCATCATCGCGTCCTCCCGTCCCGAGCTCGCGACCGACATCTACGCCGCCTCCTGCGCCGCCATCGTCGCCGACACGGATGCGGAACGGGCGTACCTCGAAACCCTCGGCCGTAGACTTGGACTGAGCGACGACGCAAGGAACGAAATCCAAAGGCAACTCGACCTCGCGTAAAGCCGGGCGAGCCTTGCGATGGTGAAAACACGCGCGCTTCTCCCGGGGCTGGCTCTCGCTCTGCTCCTGCCGCTCGGCGCCGCCGCGGACGACCCCGCGAAGTTCCTCCCCTTCATGAGCCCCCGGCTCGAGGCAGCCCGCTACGCGCCGGCGAACGAAGAGTTTGCGTGGGTCGGCTGGATCGGCGCCTCCGTCGATATCGTTGAGAAGGGGAAGTGGTCCGCTTATTTCAACCCCGATGTCGAGACCATCCTCGGACACCGCGTGCGCTCGTTCGAGGCGGTTCAGGCGAACTACTCACTCGAGATCGGGGCGCGGCGCGACACGGGGCGGGGCCGGGCCACCGCGTTCCTCCACCACGTTTCCCGCCATGTCCAGGATCGGGAGAAGCTGCTGGCGGTCGACTGGAACTTCCTTGGCGTGAGGTACGACTCCCCCTGGCCCGAGGCGTGGAGTCGTCGAGGCGGTTGGGCCGCTTCGTACGGGGTCGCGACCTTGAGTTCGGGAGTGCACTACGACTGGGAGGCGCGCCTCTCGGGGGACATCGACCTCGTTCGTAAAGGCGCGAAGGCGATGTTCGTGATGACCGATCTGCGCCACGTGGGGTCGGCCGCGACTCCCGCCTTCAAGCGGGAGGGGTTTACCGATGTGCGGGCCGAAGCAGGCTTCAGGCACTGGAGCGAGACGCGCCAGTTCGCCCTGTTCGTGGCCTACCAGCACCGCCATGACGCTCTGATCCCGCGACCTCTCGTGATCAGAAGGGCTCTGTTCGGGTTTCGAATCCGAGGCCATCGACGCGCCGCCCCCGCGCTCCTGCCTTGAGTTGGGGAGTTGGGAAGGGGGCGCTCCCCGAGCATGGCTTCAACTCCTTGCCATCCTGAGGGTCCGGAGGCGTGTCCGGTCGAGCGAGTCGTGCGCTTGATACCAGCCCTTGGGTTCCTCCACGGGCTTCGCGTCCGCGCATTCACCACCTGCGCCTCCGTATAATCCGCCGATGTCTCGAGCCGCGAGCTGATCGCGCATGGGCGATAACGCGACCTCATCCGCGCTCTCTGAAGCCGTGGTGGCGATCCGCCGTGCGCAGTTGCGGGGACACAACTCCGTTCTGATTCCCGCGCTTTTCGGCGGCTCGGTTCTGGGGTCGGTCCTCGTCTTCGCCATGTGGAACCGGGTTCCGCATCGGGCCCTCGCCGAGTGGGCCGCGGTCCTGGCGTTCGCGCTGATCACTCGCGCCATCGTGGGCTTTTCGAGCCGGCGCGCCTCGGGCGGGCTGCGCGATGGCGACCTCAACGCCTGGCTCTGGCGGATCCGCGCCACCTACTTCCTGCATGGGGCGGCCTGGGGTTTTGCGGCCTGGCACGTTTTTCCGGCCGACGACATCCCCCGCCAGATCATTCTCGCGTTCGCGGTCACTACGGTCGCGGTGGGATCGCTCAGCATCGCAGCTTTCGACCTGATCGGCGCCTCCTCATTCGCCCTGCCCGCCCTCGCGCCGCTCATCGCCAAACTCCTGCTCAGCGGGGGTGAGGTGAACGCCTTCATCAGCTTCCTGATCGTTTTGTTCCTCGGCTACGTCCGGATGAGCGCCCTCCGCGCTCACGGGAACGCCACGGAGAATGCGCTGCTGCGGATCGCCGAGGAGAGCCGCACGCGCTCGCTCGTCCGGCAGAAGGAATTTCTCGAAGCCCTGCACCAGACCACCCTCGACCTGCTGGCCCGCGAGGATCTCGACGACCTCCTGCGCGCGGTCATCGACCGTGCGACCACGCTGCTTGACGCCCGCTACGGAGAACTCTCCCTCAAGGAGGGCGACGAACTGGTGATCCGTGCCTGCACCCGCAGTCATCCCTATTCGATCGGCGCCCGTCTCGGGCGCGCCGAGGCGCCCATCTCCTTCGAGGTGTGCGACACCCGCGCCCCGGTGGTGGTCGAGGACTATTCGGCCAGGCCCAACAACCCTCCCGCCTATGCCGCCGAGCCCCTTCGCGCCCTCGCCGAGTTTCCGATCCTGCACGGCTCGACCTGCCTCGGCGTCCTGTCCCTCAGCCGGACCGAGCCCGGCCGCGTCTTCACGCCCGAGGAGATCGAACGCGGAAAAATGCTCGCCCAGCAGACCGCCCTGGTCCTTCACAACGCCGGGATCTACGCGGACGCCGTGCGTGAAGCTGAAAAGGGGACGGTCGCGCTGCGGGAGAGCGAGGAGCGTTTCCGCCGGATCTTCGAACATTCGCCCATCACCATCGTGGTGGCCTCGGTCCCCGAGGGCCGATTCGTGGCCGCGAACGAGGCGGCGTCGCGGATGTTCGGTTTCTCCCGCGAAGAGGTCATCGGAAAGACCACCGAGGAGATGAATCTCTGGATCGATCTCGAGGACCGGAAGCGGTATCTCGAGATCCTCCAGCGGGACCGCCGGGTCGATGGCTTCGAGACCACCCTGCGGAAGAAGAGCGGCGAAGAGATCAACGTCCTCTTCTCGACCGCGATCATGAACGCGGAGGGCGGGAACATCACCTCTCTCGTCACCGTTCTCGACATCACCGCGCGGCGGAGAGCCGAGTTCGCGATCCGGCAGTTCCGCGCCGCCCTCGATCAATCGACGGACGCGGTGTACCTGATCGACCCCGACGCCGGGCGGTTCATCGACCTCAATGCGGCCGCGCATGCGCGCCTGGGCTACAGCCGGGCGGAGCATCTCGCTCTCACCCTCGCCGACATCCAGGCCGGGCCGCTGGACGACGCGCGCTGGCGGGATCATCTCGACGCCCTGCGCCGCGTGGGCCACATGACCTTCGAGGGCGAACATCGCCGGAAGGATCGCTCCACCTTCCCCGTCGAGATCAACGTTCGCTACATCGAGGGCCCGCCCCAGGACTACCTGGTTGCGATCGTCCGCGACATCACGGAACGCAAGCAGACCGAACGCGCGTTGCGGGAGAGCGAAGAACGCTTCCACGCCGTCTTCGACCATTCCCCGATCATCGTCGCGCTCATGACCGTGCCCGAGGGCCGCGTGGTCGAGCTCAATGCCGCGACCATCGCCGCGTTCGGGTACACCCGGGCCGAGGCGGTGGGACGGACCACCGCCGACCTCGGCATCTGGGTGAATCCCGAAGAGCGGGACATGTACATCAGCCGATTGCGCAAGGACGGTGCGGTGTCCGGCCAGGAAGTGATGATGCGGCGGCGGGACGGTTCGGTCTTCCCGGCCCTCTATTACGGTCGCCTGATCCAGATCGGTGGGCAGGCCTTCAGCCTCAACACCGTGC
>CAZBTT010000322.1:0-5978 GCA_964494295.1 uncultured Acidobacteriota bacterium | reverse complement strand
GAACGGCAGTCTGAGAACGGGGGCCTCCGAGCGGTTCAGGACGTCGAACGTGCCACGCACCCGCATCCGGCCCCGGCGCGGCTCCAACTCGATTTGCGCATCGACATGCACAAGGGCGGGTGGGGAGACCGCGGCCCACGAGGCGGTGTTGAGCCGCCAATAGTCCTTCGCCCTTTGCCGGGCGTGGCTTCCGTCGATGCCGTCGTCAATCCGCCGAGACAGGATCAGGGTCGGGACGATGACCGCGAACGCCACTGCGGCCAGCGGGGCCCCCGGCCATACGCGCCGCGTGGCGGAATCCGGGTCGCGGCGGGACCACGCCACGGTCGCGATGACAGAAAGGAGCAACGCGGCGCCGAGAACAACCGCCCGGTTCAGCCCGAGCGCCTCCCTGTCCATTTCAAAGAGCCCCATATCCGACCATCGAAGGGCGCCCCAAAGGGGCCAGTTCGTCAGCCAGGTCATGTTCCCGCTCAGGAGCAGAGCCGCGGTTCCCATGAGCGAGGCGAGGCCGATCACGTAGGTCAAAAGGCGGTCGCCGGTGACCGCGAAGGCCGCGGTGATGAACGCCGCCCATGCAAGGAAGGTCGGCGCGAGGAGAATGCCCCATACGAGGACGAACGGCATGAGGTCGATCGGAGCCGCGTCCTGGATCGCCTGCATTGCGACCGCTACTGACGCACAAGAGGCCAGCGTGATCGAAAGGAGCAGCGCCCCCGACAACCACGGTCCGAGCAGAATCGCGATGTCGCTCACTGGGCTCGAGGCGATCAATCCATGGATGCCGAGCCGGCGGGGACGATCGAGGACATCGACGATGTGGAACATCAACATCAAGCAGCCGACAACCGTGAGCGTTTCGATGAGATGCACCGCGAGTCCGCCCGACGTCAGGATCACCTGGGAATCGAAGACACCGCGCACTGAGCCCGCGGACTCGAGGGTCAGGAGCATCGCGAACAGAATGAAGAGATAGGACGCCGGCTGCGCGCGCCACTGCAAAATGTCGGCACGCGCCATCTCCCACGCCGCTCCAGGCACCGCGGGCGGTCTCGAGGTCATCTCCAGTTCCCGCCAGCGTGGCGCGGTCGAGGAGGGCCGCCGGTCGATGGCTGGAGCGACGGGCATCCCGCGCCGCCCCCCGACCGGTCCAGCACCGCGAACCCGACGCTGGCAGTGGCGGATCGTGGAGAAGATCGTGAGTGCGGGCACGAGGAGAATGAAAAGGCGATTCAGCAGGAAGGGCATGTCGAAGGCCAGGGCCGCCGTGTTGTAGTACTCCACACCGCGGTCGGCCCGGAAGATGACGTCGGAAAGCCAGCGGGCGCCCCACACATCGAATGCCGCGAAGGCTGGCGTCAGGACCGGGTCGAGACTCGACGGGGGTCGCGGTATGAGCCCGCCCAGTGCCAGGAAGAATAGGGCCGTGGGCAAAAGGTAGGCGGCGAAGGCCGAGCGCAGACGCTCACCCGCGGCGAAGGACAACGCGGCGCAGAACACGACCCCGGGCGCCAGGAACACCACGGCGGGGATGACGTAGTTCGAGAGCCGGAATGGCCCGAGGATCGCGTCTGCACCCAGCGCCGTGCCGCCTTCGCGCCAGGCGATCGCGACCGCAAGGTGGAGGGCAAGAACCGCGAACAGAGCGCCGATCACACCGGAGAACTTGCCAACGACGTACTCGGCCGCGGTCAGAGGGGTGCTGTGGAGCAGGTCGCCCACCCGTGCCTCGTCGTCTCGAAGCAACGACAGGCCAGCGAGCACCGAGGTCAGGAACGTGTAGAAGATCAGCCCGGTGAGCGCGAAGCTCTGGGCCATCGCATGGCGCGAATTGCTGAACGGCTGCACGCCTCCGATGGCGGCGTCGCCTGAAGGAATCATGGCCGCGGGATTTACGAAGAGCGTCGCGAAGACCGCGAAGCCAAGCAGGCCCCAGGCAAGGGGCGAGCGGGCATGCGTGCGCAGCTCCTGGCGTGCGATGGTGAGAACGCGACGCGGAGCCATGTGGACTCAGGCCGCCGAACGTTCGGTCTGACTCGAACGGATCATCACGAAGTAGGCGTCTTCGAGGGTCGGAACAGTCGGGCTGAAACCCGCGCGCCCGCCACCGCCCGGCGCATGGACCCGCGCCAGATTCCGCCCCTCGACGAGTCGCGCTTGAGTCAGCACGCCTTCGAGCGACAGGCGCTCCAATTCCTCGTTGTCGACGATGCCTTCGAAGATCCTCCCCTCGAGCGCCGCCCGCGCGGCTTCCGGCGTGGTGTGGGCCACGAGGCGTCCGTGGCGAATCACCGCGAACTGCGGGCACAACATGGCCACGTCTTCCACGATGTGGGTCGACAGCAACACGGTGCGGTCTCGCGCGAGATCGGCGAGCAGCCGGTAGAAGCGATTCCGCTCCTCGGGATCGAGGCCCGCCGTGGGCTCGTCCACTATGACCAGATCGGGATCACCCGCGATCGCCTGCGCGATCCCGAGTCTTTGCCGCATGCCGCCTGAGTATTCGCGGACCCTGCGATGAGCGGCAGCCCCGAGGTTGACCCGTTCGAGCAGCGCGGCGCACAGGGCGGCGCGCCCACCCGGCGCGTCGACCCCCTTGAGGGCGAGCAGGTGCGTCAACATGGCGGCGCCGGTCAGATCCTGATAGAAGCCGAAGTCCTGAGGCAGGTAGCCAAGCCGCGGCCAGATCAGCTCGGGCCGTCGTGTCAGGTCAACCCCATCCTTGAGGATGGTTCCGGCGGTGGGCTCGAGGAGACCGGCGAGGATGCGCATGAGTGTCGTCTTCCCCGAGCCGTTCGGGCCGAGGAGTCCGAACATGCCGCGGGGGATCTGCAGACTCACTCCATGCAGGGCCGGCACTCCGCCCGGGTAGACCTTCACGAGGTCGCGGACCTCAAGCATGGTCCGGCCGGCTCCCCTCGCGCCGCGAAGGATCTGAAGACGGGGCCACCATCACGACACGAGTTTTCGAAAGCAGCTCGAACGCCCTCTGCTGCTTCTCCGTGAAGAAGACGAAAAGAACGTCGATCCAGTACATCTGCAGCAATATCGGAACCTGACGAACAATCGACTGGCCGAGACTGATGGCAGCACCCGATTCACGCACGACCTGCAGACCGAACAGACGCTTTCCGATGGTCTGTCCCGACCAGTACTCCATTCCGATCGTGGAGAGGCCGTAACCGATTCCCCCGCCGATCAGTCCGGCGACCACGACCAGCCCCGCCGTCTCCGGGCTCAACAACTGGCCCCCGATCACCAGACCGGGCACGATGAAGATGCCAATCATGGCGATGTCGGCAAGCTTGGCTCCGATGCGACGCTTGAGCGAGGCCGTAACCAGAGGCACGGCGCTCAGGTAGGACTCGACAAGGCTCTTCGGGTCGCCAAGCTCACGAAAGACCTCTTCCGGAGTTCGGCCCCGCTCGAGCTGCTCCGCGATGATCACGCGAATCTCCATTTCGATCCGCGCTCGTAGCGGCCCGCCTCGCGGCAGATGGTTGATCGCCGCCTTGATGTAGCCGTCTGTCGTGTTCATCGGGTCTTCCTTTCCTTCTGCAGCAGCTTGCTCATCGCTCTGGAAAACGTCGTCCATTCACGGGTCAAGGCGGCGAGTTCGGCACGACCCGCGGGAGTGATGCGGTAGTACTTGCGCGGGACGCCTCGCTCGGGCGTCTCCCAACGCACGTCAACCGAGCCCGCGCGCTCGAGCCGATAGAGCACCGGGTAGAGAGTGCCGTCGCTCACCGCAAGCGCCCCATTCGTCTCGGCCGTCAGTTCCGACACGATCTCGTAGCCGTACGCCTCACCGGGCGCCAGAAGATGCAGCACGATGAGCTCGAGGGTGCCCCGCTTCAATTCCCTCTCGATGCCTCGGCGAGGGTCGTCAGGTTCTTCGGGTTTCGTCATGATGGGATGGTAACGCCTGATATCTTGTCACGCAAGGTATATGACGCAACCAGTCCACTTGTTGTTCCGTGCGCCGAGGCGACCTTGCCCCTGGGTGGGATACTCCCGCGATGTCGATCCCGGCTCTTCTCGGGTCCCTCCTGTTCGCGGCCTTTGGCCTGCTCCTCTGGACACACGCGGCCCGCGCGTTGAGGCTGCGAGTCGAGATGAGAAGGTGGCCCGTCGAAAAAGGCGTCGTCCAGAATCACCGGACTCGGCCCCTCGTACGCGCAACCGCGGTGGATGTCCTGGTGACCTTCTCTCACCGGAATCGCGACCACTCGGTCTGGTGCCGGTCACCCACGAGCAGCGCTTATGGGCGCGGCTCGGAGGGCCAGGGACTGAGGCAGGAGAAGGCCCGGTTTCCCCTGGGGGCCACGGTTGATGTCTACGTGAATCCGCGTCAGCCGGAGGAGGCGTTCCTGGAGTTCCCGGAGATCCACATGGTCGTGGCTCTCCTTGGCTTTGGCGCACTGCTCATCGCCTTGTCGGTTGCCGTGAATCCGGCTATCCGGAGTCTCGTCACCGAAGAATCGGCCACACTTGGCTTCATGCTGGTGCTCGGCGCAGTCTTGAGTGTGATCGCGATCTTCATGGCCTACGCCCTCTTCCGAACCTACTTCCCCCGAAGACGACCGAGCTGAGAGGGGCTCCTTTGTGACGCTGGTCGATGCGTCACAACGTGAGGAGCGCGCCGGCGGGGCCCCGAACGAGCATCCCGCGCGATGCCGTTTCATCCTCAACCGCTCTTCTTCCTGGTCCTGGGCCTCGTCGCGGGGACGCTCGTCCCTCCGCCGCGCATCGACACGCCACTCATCATGGCCCTCGGACTGGCCGCCCTGCTCGCGACTCTCGCGGCGCTTCGTCCGGCCAGGGTTCCCCTCGTCGGGCTGATCGTCGCGGCCTCGGCCGCAGGATGCGCTCTCGCCACCGCCGCATCGATCGCGTACACAGCTCACGCCCTTCCCGAGCCCATCGCCAATGTGACGGGCCCCGTGGTTCTCGAGGGTCGTCTCGCCACGGATCCGCGCATCGTGGACGCCGAGATGCGCATCGACGTCTCGAGCGATCGCATCACCGCCGAGCGTGTCGTACACGCGTACCGTGGCCGCATCCGCGTCTTCGTGAGAAGCCAGGCCGCCGACCCCTTCGAAAGCACGCGCTCGTTGAAGCGGGGCGACGCCATCCGCGTTTGGGTCGATCTGCGTCGCCCCGAGCCGGTGCGCACCCCGGGCGGATTCGATCAGGCGGCCTGGGCGGCGCGTGAGGGCGTGCACGCCTTCGGGACCTGCAAGAACGAACGGTTGCTTCAACCCAGGGGAGGCGAAGGGACGAAGCGGAGCGTGATCGAACGCGCGAGGGACCGCCTGAAGTTCGCGTGGCGGCACGTGAGCGATCCTTTGAACCGCGCCGTGACCGCGTCCATGGTCTTAGGCGACGAAGGCGCGCTCGATGCGACGACGCGCGACGACTTCCGCTCCGCGGGCCTCCTGCACCTCCTGGTCGTGTCGGGCTCCCAGGTGGCCGCGCTGATCATCGGATTGAGACGAGCCATGCCCCTCGCCCTCCGGATTTCCTGGCCCGGGTGCGTTCTCGAATGCGCGGTGCTGCTCGCCTACTGCCTGCTCGCGGGCGCCGAAGACTCCATCGTGCGGGCGACGGTGATGGCTATGGCGTTCGCGGTCGCGGTGAGAGTGGACCTGCACCGGGGCGGCGCCAACTTTCTCGCCGCCGCCGCTCTCGCGGTTCTCTCCCTTCGTCCGCTCGATGCCCTCGACCCGGGCGCGCAGATGTCGTTCGCGGCGACGCTTGCCCTCGTCGCCTTTGCCGGATCCGCGAGCCGTCGCCTCGAGGCCGCGCGCATTCCCGGATTCCTCGCCGACATCCTGGCCGCCACTCTCGTCGCCTCTCTCGCGGTGATTCCGCTGACCCTCATCCATTTCCATCGGTTCGCTCTCATCGCTCTTCCCGCGAACCTTCTGGCCGCTCCCCTCGCAGTGGCTCTGCTTTACGGGTCTCTCGCCACCGCC
>CAZBTT010000321.1:0-5984 GCA_964494295.1 uncultured Acidobacteriota bacterium | reverse complement strand
CGCTCGCAAACCGGAAGGCGCTTGCCGTGCTCACGGCATCGACACTGCTGATCGCGATCAACTGGGGTATCTACATCTTCGCCGTCGTGAACGGCCGGATGCTGGAGAGCAGCCTCGGCTATTACATCAACCCGCTTGTGAACGTGCTGCTTGGCGTCGTGGTCCTTGGCGAGCGACTCGAGTGGCCGGTGCGCTTCGCGACCGCGCTCGCCGCGCTCGGTGTGGCCTCGATGGCCGTGAGCCTCGGCCAACTTCCCTGGATCTCGGTCTCGCTCGCCTTTTCGTTCGGGCTCTATGGACTGTTGAGGAAGCTGGCGCCGGTGGGCGCCGTGACCGGGCTTCTTATCGAGACGCTCCTGCTGTTGCCCTTCACGGCCGGATTTCTCCTATCGCGCGCGGTGGCGGGCGGCGGCGCCTTCCTGCACACCGGCGTCACCCTCGACCTGCTGCTCATCCTCTCGGGGCCCCTCACCGCGGTGCCGCTGCTCTTCTTCGGGGCCGCCGCGCGGAAGCTGCCGCTCTCGACGCTCGGCTTCCTGCAGTATCTCTCGCCCACGATCCAGTTCCTGCTCGCGGTTCTTGTCTACCGTGAACCCTTCGACACTGCGCGCCTCGGCGCGTTTGTGTTGATATGGGCCGCGATCGCCGTCTTCGCGGTTCACACCGCGAGGCGAGGCCAGGCCGAGCCCGTGATCGACGCTGGCTGACCGCGGATTGTCCTCGCGGTAAGGCGTTTGCCTCATTGAGCCAGCGCCCCAGTCCCTTCTACATTGGCTCTCCCCGAACCCGCTTCCGTGCGCGCCTCATAAGGAGGAGCATCCATGACTCGAACGCCCGACTCCATTGCCGCTTTCCTTCAGGGTCGACGTCTCGCTGTCGCCGGCGTCTCCCGCGACCCCGCCCAACCGGCAAACGCCATCTACCGCCGCCTGAAGGCTTCGGGATACGTGTTTCCCGTCAACCCGAAAGCCAGGGAAATCGAAGGTGTCGTCTGCTATCCCGACCTTGCCCACGTGCCCGGGCCGGTCGATGGGGTCATGATCGCGACCGCGCCTGACGTCTCGATAGAGGTAGTGCGACAGTGCGCCGATCTCGGCATCCCCCGGGTCTGGTTCCATCGCTCGATTGGCCAGGGCAGCGTTTCCGAGGCAGCGGTGAAGGAGTGCGCCGCCCGAGGCATCGAGGCCATCGTGGGCGGCTGCCCACTGATGTTCTGCGAGCCCGTGGATCTCGGGCACAAATGCATGAAGTGGTGGTTCCAGCGGCAGGGTCGCGTGCCGCGCTGAACGTCACATGAAACCAAACGCCCGGGCCGTGGCGGCGGCGCGCGGCGAGGCTGGGGATCCAGGCCGCGAAGCTCATCGCCGACGCGCCTCGATATCCCGAGGGGACGAGGATCCGGCTGGAGATCTCGCGCGCCAGACAGCTCCCGCTCCTGCGTAAGCTGGCGCGGATCAAGCTCGACAACTGAGAAAACTCTTGACCTGGGCCCCGAGCCCTCTGTTACACTCCGCGGCCCCACTAACCAAGAACTATGACCCCCCACATCTTCTGCGCCATGAGTGACGCGAACCCCGCGCAAGGCAGAGCCCTGTCGCTCGCTAAGCGGCCCGGCTTGTTCCTCGGCTCAGTGCGCGCCGTAGGAGGCTCCTTCTCGTAAGACGAAAGCCCGTCTGACGAGAAGGCCTTCCACGTCGGAAGGCCTTTTTTATTGGCATTTTTCAAACAATTCATTCGGACTGATACGCCTGTGGCCGACGGCATGCGACACGTCGTTTAAAGCGATTTGTCAGTCGCCTGTTCCGTGACACGGGTTCTAAACAGAGGTGTGCAGTCACCAACAATGGGAAGCCGCAAGGCGAGGGGTTCGAATCCCCACAACTGATAGCTCAGTGGTAGAGCATCGAGTTCGAAACTCGACGGCGCCGGTTCAAATCCGGCTCAACTAACAAAAGAGACGTACCTCGCCGAAGGCGCTTCAGCGCTCCTGGTCGGGTGAGCCTTGTCCGTTCGAGAGGCGAACTCGACGACGGAACGACTCAGGCTCTGCGAGGGGGAGCCTTGGGACGGAGGCACCCCCTCCCGCCTTTGCCGAACCGGGGAAGCCCTGAGGCCAACCTTCGGCGAGTTCATTCGCACTCATTCACGATTTCAACTTACAAAAAGAACAAAGAACAACGAAAGAAAGGAGAAACCATGATGCTCAACATCGTCAAGATCCGCGCCCACGAGCGCGGGTTCCTCTTCAAGAACCGGGAGTTCGTCCGGACCCTCGGCCCGGGCTGGCACGTCGTGCCTGGCTCGTGGCTGCGGGGCCGCGTCGATCGCCTCTCCGTGCGCGATCCGTTCGTTTCGCACGCCGACCTCGACGTTCTCCGCAAGGCGAACGCGTTTGGCGACGAAGCGACGGTGCTTGACCTCAAGGACAACGAGCGCGCGCTCGTGTGGGTCGACGGCCGTCTTGCGAAGATCCTGAAGCCCGGTCTGCACGCGGTGTGGACGGTGTTCCAGGAGACCCGCATCGAAGTCGTCGACGCTCGCGTCGTCCGTCTCGCTCCCGAGCTTGTGGCTGCGGTCTCGCAGCTTCAGGGGGCGCCGGATCTGGTGGAGGTCGTGTCGATCGAACCGGGCCAGACCGGCCTCCAGTTCCTCGACGGACGTCTCGATGCGACGCTTGGTCCCGGAACGTACGCCATGTGGCGCGGGGCCGGGCGCGTGAAGACGCTGATCGTCGATCTCAAGGAGCAGGTGCTCGACATCGCCGCTCAGGACGTGATGACTTCCGACAAAGTGACGCTGCGGCTCAACACGGTCGTGACGTACAAGGTCGGAGACGCCCTGAAGGCGGTGACGTCCGTCGATAACTACCCGCAGGCTCTCTATCGTGAAGCGCAGCTCGCTCTGCGCGGTGCGATCGGAACGCGGGAGCTCGACGTCCTGCTCGCCATGAAGGACGCGGTCGCGAAGGATCTTCTGACGCTCGTGAAGACGAAGGCCGAAGAGTTCGGTATTCAGGTCACGGGTCTCGGGATCCGCGACATCGTTCTTCCCGGCGAGATGAAGGATCTGCTCAACAAAGTCACGGAAGCGAAGAAGGCTGCCGAAGCGAACCTCATCACGCGTCGTGAAGAGGTGGCGGCGATGCGCTCCCAGGCGAACACGGCCCGTATCTTCGAAACGAGCCCGATGCTCATGCGTCTCAAGGAGCTCGAGGTTCTCGAGAAGGTCGCGGCCAAGGCGAACCTTCAGGTCGTGCTCGGTGAGAAGGGTCTCACCGATCGCGTCATGAAGCTCATCTAGATCGTGAGCCGGCGTCGTCGCGACGAGAGTCGCCGCGGCGCCGGCGTTTTCCCGGCTGACGTGCGGCCGGCGGATCAATCCATACTGAAATACGGGACTTATACGCCGGGACGGACCCGGCATAGAGATCAAGGCCATGACCGAAACCAACTACATCGAACTTCAGACTGAGAACAGCGCGGCGGGCGCAGGCATCAAGGCGTGGGTGAAGGGAGTTCCCTTCGACGAGGGAGCCGAGAAGCAGCTCCGGAACACCGCGGCACTTCCTTTCATCTACCGGTGGATCGCGGCCATGCCGGACGTCCATTGGGGCATGGGGGCGACGATCGGAAGCGTGATTCCCACCAAGGGCGCGATTGTTCCCGCCGCGGTCGGTGTGGACATCGGCTGCGGGATGGCTGCCGTTCGGACGACTCTGGTCGCATCCGACCTTCCCGACAATCTGCGTCCGCTGCGTGATGCCATCGAGCGTGCGGTGCCGCATGGCCGGACCCATCACGGTCAGACGAACGATCGTGGCGCCTGGGCCGAGGCTCCGGCGCGCATCGCGTCTCGTTGGGCGGAGTTGGAACCCGGCTTCCAGTCCATCGCGGCGAAGCATCCGAAGGTCACCCGTAACGCGCCGCCTCAGGCTCATCTGGGCACGCTCGGCACGGGGAATCACTTCATCGAGGTCTGCCTCGATGAGAACGAGAACGTGTGGTTCCTGCTTCACAGCGGATCGCGCGGGATCGGCAACCGCATCGGCACGTACTTCATCGAGAAGGCACGCGAGGAAATGCGCCAGGCGGGAATCAACCTGCCGGATCGGGACCTCGCGTACTTGAACGAGGGCACGAGCAACTTCGACGACTATGTCGAAGCGGTGGGCTGGGCTCAGGACTATGCCCGCACCAATCGTCAGCTCATGATGGAGGCGGTGGTGCAGGCGGGCCGATCGACGCCTGGAATTCGTCCTTTCGAGATCACCGGCGAGGTCGTGAACTGTCATCACAACTACGTGGCTCGTGAGATGCACTTCGGAAACGAGGTGTTAGTGACCCGTAAGGGTGCGGTGCGCGCCGGTGCGGGAGATCTGGGTCTCATCCCCGGAAGCATGGGGGCGCGTTCTTATGTCGTGCGCGGCAAGGGAAATCCGGAGAGCTTCATGAGCTGCTCGCATGGGGCGGGGCGATCGTTCTCGCGCACGGAGGCGAAGCGTCGCTTCAGCGTGGCCGATCACATGAAAGCGACGGAGGGTGTGGAATGCCGTAAGGACAAAGACGTCATCGACGAAACGCCGGCGGCGTACAAGTCGATCGACGCGGTGATGGAAGCGCAGAAGGACCTTGTGGAGATCGTCCATACGCTTCGCCAGGTTGTTTGTGTCAAGGGATAACGAAGGATTTAACAATGCGAATCATTGACGGTTCGCTGGGCGAGGGAGGCGGACAGATTCTCCGCACCTCCCTCGCCCTGGCGGCGGTCACCGGGGAGCCTTTCCGTATCGAGCGGATCCGCGCCGGCCGAAAGAAACCCGGACTGCTGCGCCAGCACCTCGTTTGCGTCGAGGCGGCGGTTGCCGTGTCAGGCGGCGTCGCCACGGGAGCCGAGCTGGGATCCCTGACGCTCGAGTTCACGCCGGGTTCGGTGAAGCCTGGTCGCTACTCCTTCAGTATTGGAACAGCGGGAAGTACTTCGCTGGTTCTGCAAACTGTTCTGCCGCCGCTTCTGCGGGCGAGCGGGCCTTCGGAGATTTCGGTCGAAGGAGGGACTCACAACTCCATGGCGCCGACGGCGGACTATCTCACCGCGTGCTTTCTGCCTCTGGTGAATCGGCTGGGCCCGCGTGTCCAGGCTCATCTGGAGGCGCACGGCTTCTTCCCGGCGGGTGGAGGCCGTATTCGCCTGGTCATCGAACCGGGGCCGATGGTCCCGTTCGACCTGCTGACCCGCGGGCCGATCCGTCGCACTCGCGCAGTGTCCGTTGTCTCGAACCTTCCTGCGGTGATCGCGCATCGTGAACTACGGACCGTACAGACGGCGCTGGGTCTTGGGCGCGATGACTCCGAAGTTCGAGAGGTGAAGTCGCCGGGCCCTGGGAACGTTCTCTGGATCGAATGCGCGACCGACGAAGTGACGGAGATGTTCACGAGCTTCGGCGAGAAGCAGGTGCGCGCCGAGGAAGTGGCGCAGCGTGCGCTTCGCGAGGCGCAGGAGTTTCTCGCCGCTGATGTCCCGGTCGGTCCGCACCTCGCGGATCAGTGGGTGCTGATGCTGGCGCTCGCCGGAGGTGGCTCGTTTCGGACCAGCGCGCCGACGGAGCATCTGCGGACGAACGTGGCGGTGATTCGCGAGTTTCTCGACGCGTCGATCGCACTCGAGGAGGGTGAGGACGAGTCGTGGCGGGTGGGCGTGGGATCGTAGTCCTGTAACCGCTGTCAGGGAATCCGACAGTCCTGGAGGCCTTCCTCCGTCTCCAGATTGATCGAGTCCATGCGCGCGCCATGGCAGCGGTTGAAGAAGACACGCAGTACAGCGAGCTCCAGCGGTGAAAGATCGTTGAATATCGAATAGTTGAACCTTCCCGTCAGTCCGACGTCAGGTATCTCGCCGAATGGGCCGACGACTTGATAGAGCCCGCGGAGCCAGATGTTGGCTTGGCGCGCCTCTTCGACAGATCCGAAGAAGTAGACACAGTTTGT
>CAZBTT010000320.1:0-5986 GCA_964494295.1 uncultured Acidobacteriota bacterium | reverse complement strand
TCGCAAGCACGCTCGCGTTCGCCACCACGCGCTGCTGGTAGACCTTGAAGTCCGGCTGGAGCGCCTCCTTGAAGGCCACCGCCTTCGCCGCGATGATGTGCATGAGCGGACCACCCTGCACGCCCGGAAACACCGCGCGGTCGAGATCCTTGGCATGCGCGGTCTTGGACATCGCAAGCCCTCCGCGCGGGCCGCGCAGCGTCTTGTGCGTGGTGGTCGTCACGTAGTCGGCGTGGGGCACGGGAGAGGGATGGAGCCCCGTCACCACGAGGCCCGCGATGTGCGCGATGTCCGCCATGAGGAGCGCGCCCACTTCATCCGCGATCCGCCTGAGCGCCGCGAAATCGATGGTGCGCGGGTAGGCCGAAGCCCCGCAGATGATCAGCTTCGGTTTCGCCTCGAGCGCCTTGACGCGCAACGCGTCCATGTCGATCCGCTCGTCCTCCTTGCGCACGCCGTACGGGACGATCTTGAAATACAGGCCCGAGAAATTCAGGGGATGTCCGTGACTGAGGTGCCCGCCGTGCGACAGGTCCATGCCCATCACCGTGTCGCCCGGCTTCAGGCTCGCCACGAGCACCGACATGTTCGCCTGTGCGCCCGAATGCGGCTGAACGTTCGCGTGATCGCAGCCGAAGAGCTGCTTCACCCGGTCGCGCGCGAGGTCTTCGACCACGTCGGCGAACTCGCAGCCGCCGTAGTAGCGCTTGCCCGGGTACCCTTCTGCGTACTTGTTGGTGAGAACCGTCCCCATGGCTTCGAGCACCGCCTCGGAGACGAAATTCTCGGAGGCGATCATCTCGAGTTGGGCGCCCTGCCGCCGCACCTCGTTCTGAATGGCTTGAGCGACGTCGGAATCGGTCTTTTGAAGGGCGATCATGAGGGTGATGTTACTAGGGCCGCGATGCGATAAGTTGTCTCCCGTGGGTCACGAAAGCGAGCGAGCGGCCATAGTGGACGCGGGTCGCCGCCTGCACGAAAGGGGCCTCGTAACCGCCACCGAGGGAAATATCTCTGTGCGCGTCCCCGACGGATATCTGGTGACGGCGAGCGGTATCAGCAAGGGCCTGATGACTCCTGAGCATGTGGTTTTCATCGATCAACAGGGGCGCCATGCGGACGGCGGTCCGGCGGTGTCGTCCGAGTCCCGGATGCATGCGGCGATCTACGCGCACAGGCCCGATGTGCGGGCGGTGATCCACGCCCATCCTCCGGCCGCGACCGCTTTCGCGGTGGCCCACGTGCCCTTGCGCGCGCCGATCCTGGCGGAATCGGTGCTGGTGCTCGGAGCCGTCCCCCTGATCCCCTACGCCACGCCGGGTACGCAGGAACTGGCGAGGGCGGTGGCTGGGGGACTTCGTGAATGTCACGCTGCCCTGCTCGCGAACCATGGCGCGGTCACGGTGGGCCAGACGCTGTCCCAGGCCCATCACCGCATGGAGACTCTCGAGCACGTGGCGCGAGTCGCACTCATGGCGCGCCTGCTGGGGGGGGCCGTTGAACTCTCGCCGGAGGACGTCGAGCGGCTACGGGGGCTTACGGGCGGGCCGTATCGCTGACCCGGTCGAGCCGGTACATCGTCAGACGCATCCCGAGGATCTCAGCCGTGCCGTGAACGTAATAGCCGAGACGCTCGGCGAGCCGCGCCGAGCGGTGGTTGTCGGGATGAATCAGGCTGACGAGGTGGGGCCATTCGAGGGTGTCGAACGCGTGCGCGATGGCGCCGCGCGCCGCTTCGCTCGCATAACCGCGACCCCAGAACTTCCGCGCGATCGTCCAGCCGAGTTCCCGGTCCGGCCAGCCTTCGGGATAGTGCAGCCCTACCCGCCCGACGAACTCCCCCGTCCCCCGCTCCTCGACCGCCCACGTCCCGTAGCCCCGCAGTTCCCAGTGACCGAGGTACATCGACATCTGGCGCCAGGCGTCGGCCCGTGAAAGGATCGCGCCGGTTGCACTCAGGAAACGCATGACCTCAGCGTCGGTGCACATGGCGGCGTAGGAGTCGAGATCGGCCTCCCGGAAAGGGCGAAGAGTGAGCCTTTCGGTCTCAAGGATCATGCCCGGCATCCTCGCATACAATCGAGGGCATGCCCTCGCTGTCCGCAGACGCCGTGGACCTCTACACACGTCTGCTTCGGGACGAGAAAGCGCTGGCCCAGGAGATCGAGGACCACCTCGACACCCGACTGCGCGCCGGGGGCGCAACTTTCGGCGGACGTGTCTTGTGCCCCTTCGCCATGCCCCAGTTCGTGGCCCGGGACGACTACGACCACGTGCGCGCGGCCGCGCGCGGCATCTACAGCGCCACCATCAAAGCCTGGACGGCGCTCGGCCCATCCCTTCACGACATCGTGGGTCTCACCGCGAAGGAAAGCGAGCTCGTGGCCATGGACCCGGGCGCGTCCTCACCCTCGCCCCTCTCGCGCCTCGATTCGTTCCTGACCTCGACCTCGTACGCCTTTGTCGAGCTCAACGCCGAGACCCCGGCCGGTCTCGGCTACGCGGACGTTCTATCGGACGTCTTCCTCGATCTCGGCGTGATGCGCGAGCTTCAGAAGTCGTTCACCATCCACCGTCCGCGGCCGTGCGTGAAGCTCCTCGAAACCCTGGTCACCTGCTATCGCCAGGCCGGCGGTGAGAAGGCGAACCCCACGATCGCGATCGTGGACTACGACGAGGTCCCCACCCGCACCGAGCACCACATCCTGCGCGACCTGTTCGAAGCCGCAGGGGCTTCGGCCATCGTGTGCGATCCCCGCAACATGACGTTCGAGGCGGGCGCGCTCCGCCACAACGGCGTGGCGGTGGACATCGTCTACAAGCGCCTTCTCGTGAATGAACTGCTCGAGAAAGCCGACGAGGTGAAACCGCTGCTCGACGCCGCGCGCGCCAAAGCCTGCGTGTTCGTGAACCCATTCGGCTGCAAGCCCATCCACAAGAAGGCGATCTTCGCGGTGCTCACCGACGAGGCGCACCACGCCCTGTTCTCCGACTCCGAACGCTCCGCCATCAAGGAGACGGTGCCCTGGACGCGTGTGGTGCGGGAGGAAAAAACCACCTATGAGGGCCGGGAGATCGATCTGATCTCTTTCATGCGCGATCCAAAGCACCGCTCCGAGCTCGTTCTGAAGCCGAACGACGAATACGGCGGCAAGGGTGTCTTCCTGGGCTTCGAATCGAGCGAAGCCGAGTGGGACGCCGCGATCGCGACCTCCCTCAAGAGTGCTTATGTCGTCCAGCGCAAGGTCGAGATCGGGCGCCAGTCCTTTCCCCTGGCCGCGCCGGGCATGCCCTCGCGCGATTTCGTGGTCGATCTCGACCCGTATCTCTTTTTCGGAGAAGTCGAAGGCTTTCTCACCCGCCTTTCCGGCTCGTCTCTCGCCAACGTGACCTCGGGCGGCGGCCAGGTTCCGGCTTTCGTGGTTGAAGGAAAGGCCTAAACAAAACGCGTGCTGTCCGACAAGATCGTCACCACCTGCAAACGAATGGGCGAAGTGGGCGAGGTCGCCTGCCTCGACAACTGCGCCATGAAGGGGCTGCATTCGATCTTCTCGTATCACCGGGTCGAGCCGGGTGAAACACTGCCAAAACCGGAGAACGGCATCTGTGACATCGCGGTTCTCGACATGCACCACGGCTGGCCGAATCTCGGCCACAACTCGATCGTGCAGGCGGTGCGCGAGGCGGCTTGCGATTTCGAACCCCTGATCCGCAAGGCGCATCTGAAAGTGCGGGTGTTCTCTTTCGATGTCCGACGGGCCGGCCTTCTCCCCGAGCCTCCGGGCGGCCGCTTCGCCCTTTACCTCGGTACCGGCGGGCCCGGGCATATCGATCCGCACAAGAACGACGGCGTCACCGCTTACTCGCAGGGCGTCAAGGAAGACCCGTCGTGGGAAGCCCGGGCGTTCGGGCTTTTCGATCAGATCCTCGCCGATCCCGAGGCGAGTCTCGTGGCGGTGTGCCACTCGTTTGGCGTCTTGTGCCGGTGGTCCGGCATCGCCGCGCCCGTGGAGCGGGGCGCGGCAAAGGGCGGAAAGAGCGCGGGCATCGTGGAGAACGCCCTCTCGCAGGGCGCCGAACATCATCCCTGGTTCTCCGGCTTCGTCCGCAATACCGGAACGTCGCGCTTCCAGGCCATCGACTCACGCCTCTTCGACCTGATCCCGGACCCCGCCGCGGTGTTGAAAGTGGCGCCGCTCAGTTTCGAGACACTGCCCTCGGACGGCTCGGTCGGGGACGCCATGACCGGGGTCGAGTTCGCCCGCGACGCCTCCGGCACCATGCCGCGCATGTTCGGTGTGAACCATCACCCCGAGATCATGGACGCCGGGCGGCAGAAGCTCATCATCGAAAGTCTGTGGGAGCGCGGCGAAGTCACACGGGCCTGGTATGACGAGCGCATGGAAGTCCTGGCCAAGGGGCACCGCGACCCCGCCCTCGCGCAGCAGCTCGCGATCACCACCGGTTTCACCTTCGTGTGGCCCCTGCGTTTCCACCTTGTCAAAAATCTGCGCCGCCACGCCGAACGGCTGAACCGCGTCTTCGAGATGCACGAGGATCAGGTTCTCGACCGGCCCCTCGGAGACAGACGCGAGCGGCCGCGGACGGCGCCACGAGCAGAGGAGCGAACATGACGCTTCCCAAACCGCCGTACCCGTGGGACATCACGATCGACGAGGAACTGCGCCAGTTTGAGAGCCTCAAGCCGCGGCTCGAGGCGGTGTGGAACTCGATGACCTACAAGGACGACGAGCCCGCGACCTCGGTGGTGGTCCCCTCGCTCTCCCTCGACCAGGCGGAACTGCGGCGTCTCGCCGGTTCGAGCTTCTATGAAGAACGGCTGCTCTTCCTCCTGATCCGCCTGCGCAATCCCCGGGCGCGCATGGTCTACGTCACGTCCCAGCCCGTGCATCCGATGATCCTCGAGTACTACTTCCAGTTCCTCGCCGGCATCCCCGCCTCCCACGCGCGGTCGCGCCTCACCCTCCTGTGCGCCTACGACGATTCGGCGCGCTCGCTCACCGAGAAGATCCTCGAACGCCCCCGGCTCATCGAACGGATCCGGCAGGGCATCGTCGACAAGGACCGCGCGTACCTCACCGTCTTCAACTCGACGCCGCTCGAACGAAAACTCGCGGTCCTCCTGGGCATTCCCCTGAACGGCGTCGATCCTTCGCTCAACCACATCGGCACGAAGTCGGGCAGCCGCAAGGCGTTCAAGGAGGCGGGCGTGGCCCTGCCCTTCGGTTTCGAGGACCTGCGCACCGAAGGCGACATCGCGGATTCGCTCTACGAGATGAAGAAGCGCGACCCGAGTCTCAAACGCGCGGTGGTGAAACTCAACGAGAGTTTTTCAGGCGAAGGCAACGCTCTCTATCGTTATCCTGAGGAGTTCTCACGCGCCGCGGTCAAGGATGAGATCAAGCAGATGCAGTTCTCCATTCCGAAGGAGACCCCGGAGGTTTACCTCGACAAGTTCACCCGCATGGGCGGCATCGTCGAGGAGTTCATGGACGCGAACGAGAAGACGTCGCCCTCGGCCCAGCTCCGTATCTCCCCCTCCGGCCAGGTGATGGTCATTTCAACTCACGACCAGCTCCTCGGCGGCGCCACCGGGCAGATCTTCCTCGGCTGTCAGTTCCCCGCGGACGATGAATATCGGATGGCGATCCAGGAATCGGCGCGCGCCATCGGCGAGGTTCTCGCGAAGAAGGGCGTGGTCTCGCGTTTCGCCATCGACTTCCTGGCCTTCCGCAACGGCGGTCAGAGCCCCTGGTCGGTGGCGGCGCTCGAGATCAACCTGCGGATGGGCGGAACCACGCATCCCTTCCTCGCCCTCCAGTTCCTGACCGGCGGCGGGATCGACGAAACCACCGGCTTGTTCCGCTCACCCTCGGGGCATGTGAAGTACTACCGCGCGACCGCGGGCGCGTAGTCCGATAGTTACCGGGGACTGCTGCCCGGGGACCGCATCGGGGACCCAACC
>CAZBTT010000319.1:0-5996 GCA_964494295.1 uncultured Acidobacteriota bacterium | reverse complement strand
TGCTCCAGGCGCGGATGAAGGCGAAGGCGCGCGTGCGAATGGCCGCGGTGAAGGCTTTCGGGTTGTTGGTTATGTCGGGCTCGCCCGGCGGGCGCCGGGCAAGCCCTGAGGTTGCTTCGTCGCCCTCGCTGCCAGATGAGCTCCTCGCAATGACGGCGGCGGGGTTCATCATCCTTTCCCACTCTTCGAGCAGGCTCGAGTCCACGTCGCGCAGCATCGTGCGCAGGTAGATCTCCATCTCGCGCACCGCGTCCGACTTCACGCCGTCCGGGACGGTCTGGGCGAGGACCTTGTAGACGCTGTTCAGATGACGGAGCAGCAGCCCCTCCGCGCGTTCGATCTCGTACTCGCGCACGTAGTCCGAGAAGGACCAGAAGCTCTCGAACATCTCGCGCGCGATCGACTTCGGACGGATCGCCTCCTCGCCCACCCATGGATGTTTCGCTTCGAACACGTTGAACGTGGTGTAAACGAAATCCGAGAGCGGCTTCGGATATTCGAGTTTCTCGAGTTCCGCCATTCGCTGCTCGTATTCCATCCCGTCGGCCTTCATCTTCGCGATGGCGCGGTCCTTCACCTTGTCGAGCTGGCGGCGCAAAATCAGCTCCGGGTTCTCCAGAATCGATTCGACCAGGGTGAGAAGGTCGAGCGGGTAGTCCAGCGAATCAGCGTCGAGGAGCGGGATCGTCTCGAGGAGATAGAGGGAGAGCGTCTGGTTCATCGAGAAGTCGTCCTGCAACTCGACATTGACACGGACCTTGGATCCGCCTCCTTGAGGCCCGACGATCTCCACGATCCCGCGATCGACCAGCGAGCGAAAGAGCTGCCACCCCCGTTTGAAGTGTCCCTTCTTCGCGCGCTCGGTCTCGTGAGAGTCGCCGATCAGCTTCCGCATCGCATCACAACCGTCGCCCTTCCTTGAAAGGACGTTCAGCAGCATCGCGTGGGTGACCTGAAAGCGCGAGGTCAGCCGTTCGGGCGGCGCGCCGATGAGGCGCTCGAAGGTCTTCTTGTCCCAGTTGACGAAGTTGTGCTCGGGTGGCTTGCGCTTCACCGACTTCTTTCCGCCCGCGGCGGCCTTCTCCTCGAGGCGCTGGTTCTCGATGTAGTGCTCGGGCGCCTGCGCGACCACGAAGCCAACGTCGTCGAACCCCTTCCGGCCGGCGCGGCCGGCGATCTGATGGAAGTCCCTTGCCGAGAGGATCGCCGTCTTGTGCCCGTCGTACTTGCACAGCTTCGTGAAGAGGACGGTTCGGATGGGCACGTTGATGCCGACGCCGAGGGTGTCGGTGCCGCAGATGACCTTCAAGAGGCCGCGCTGGGCGAGCTGCTCGATCAAGACACGGTACTTCGGCAGCAGGCCGGCGTGGTGGAGGCCAATGCCCGACTTCAGCCACTTCTTGATGTTCGGGCCGTAAGGACTCGAGAACTTGAAACCCTCAATTTCCTTCGCCACCGCGTTCTTCTCTTCACGCGTCGAAAGCATGAGGCTCGTAAACGCCTGCGCGCTGTCGGCGGCGTCGGCCTGCGTGAAGTGAACCACGTAGACCGGCCCCTTCCCCTCCGCCACCAGAGTCTCAAGCGTGATCGGCAGGGCGATCTCGGAGTACGTGAACGAAAGCGGCACGGGGCGGTCTACCGACATGACCGTCGATGTGGGCAGGCCGTTCAACTCGGTCAGAGCCTCGGCGAAGAAGGTCATGTCGCCAAGCGTCGCGGACATCAGAAGGAAGCGCGTTCGCTTCAAGGCCAGCAGTGGCGCCTGCCACGCGACACCCCGGTCCCGGTCGGCGTACCAGTGGAACTCGTCCATGACCACGTCGTCGATCCGCGCGTTCTCCCCTTCGCGAAGCGCGATGTTGGCGAGCACTTCGGCGGTGCAGCACAACACGGGCGCGTCGCGATTCACCGTGGCGTCGCCCGTGGACAGGCCAACATTCTCCGGCCCGAGTTCACGGCAAAGCGCCATCCACTTCTCGTTCACGAGAGCTTTGATCGGGCAGGTGTAGACGGAGCGGCGGCCGCGGGTGAGCGCGTCGAAGTGCATGGCCGAGGCCACGAGCGACTTCCCCGAGCCCGTGGGTGTGTTCAGGATGACGTTCTTCCCCTCGAACAGGTCGAGGATCGCCTCCTCCTGCGCGGGATACAGCGTCAGGCCCTTCGAGGCGACGTAGTCGAGAAAGCGTCCCAGAAGTTCGTCGCTGGACGCGGTCGGATCGGGCAGAGAGTTGAAGAGAGTGGGGTCCAAGCTTGTTGGACCTTACGTCATTGCGACGAGTCACTCCGTCCTGGGATGCGAGGAAGCAACCCCCTCCGACCTCTACGACTCGCCTCGACGTTACTCGTGACGCAGCGCCACCAGCGGATCGACCCGCGACGCGCGGCGGGCGGGCAGCCACGAGGCCACCGCGGCCACGGCGATGAGAATCACGGCGGCGGAACCGAACACCACCGGATCCGTTGGCGGCGTCTCGAAAAGCGCGCTCGAGAGAACGCGCGAGCCGCTGAGGCCGATGGCGAGGCCGAGCGCCACACCCAGCACCGAAAGAACAAGACCCTGCCGGAGCACCAGACCGAGTACCGCGCTCGCCTGGGCGCCCAGCGCCATACGGATTCCGATCTCGCTCGTTCTCTCGCGAACGGAGAGAGACATGACGCCGTAGATGCCGATGGAAGCGAGCAAGAGGGCCAGGGCCGCGAAGACGCCAAGGACCATCAACGGGTATCGGCGCAGGAACGTGGCGGGCGTCGTGGCGATGATGTCCTCCATCGTCTGGACTCCCAACAGGAGTATGTCCGCCTCCATGGCGCGGGACTCGCTGCGCAACGCCGCCATCACGGGCCGCGGATCCGAGGTGGTCCGGGCCACGATCGCCGTGCCGTTTCCCGCCTCCTGCCGCCAGGGGAAGTAGAACACCGGCCGCATCCGCGCGTCGAGCGATGTCGCCTTCTCATTCCCCACCACGCCGATCACCTCGATGCTGCCCTCGACGAAGGCGAATCCGATCCGCTGACCGACCGCGTCACGCCCACCCAGGACCTCGTCCACGAAGGCCTGGTTCACGACCGCGACGGGCGGTGCTTTCGGCCCATCGGACGCGCTGAACGAACGCCCCGCGAGCAGCGGCATCCCCATCACCTTGAAATAGTCCTCGCTCACCGTGCGGAGATTCGTGTCGGGAGACGTCGAGTTCCCCGCCACCCCGACAATCGACGGCGTTCCCGTGTTCCCCTGGCCGGTGAGGGGCAGCTGGTCCACGAGCGCCACCGACTCAACTCCAGGCAGCGAAGCGATCCGCGACTGCCACTGGTCGAAGAAGCGCTCGGCCTTCTCCGGCGTGTCGTAGGAAGCGCGTGGGATCGCGATTCGTGCCGTGACGAGGTTCGTGGTGTCAAACCCCGGGTTCACATCGAGCAGCCGCGAGAGGCTCCGCCCGAGAAGGCCGGTGGCGGCCACCAGCGCCAGCGCGATGGCGATCTCGGAGACCACCAGGGTCGAACGAAGGCGCTGGCGTCCCGCCGATCCCCGCGCGCCGTCTTTGAGTGTGTCCACAACCTTGCCGGCCGATGTTCGCAGGGCGGGCAGCAGGCCGAACAGAATCCCCGTGGCGAGACAGACGCCGAAAGTGAAAGCCAGCACGCCCGGCTCGACCTCGAGACCCTTGAGGAAAGGAAGCGTCGCGAGCTGACTCGCCGGGATGGCCGAAACCATGGTTCGAACACCCCATCCCGCCCAGAGAAGACCGAGCGCGCCGCCGGCGAGCGAGAGCAGCACGCTCTCGGTGAGGAACTGCAAGACGATGCGTCCCCGCCCCGCACCCATCGCGAGGCGGATCCCCACCTCGCGTTGCCGGCTCATCGCACGCGCCAGAAGCATGTTCGCGACGTTGGCGCAGGCGATGAGAAGCACCGCGGCCACCGCGGCGAAGAGACCGAGAATGAGCGGCTGAATGGGACCCACGAGGGCCTCGCGCAATGGAACCACTCGGAGGCCGGTTTCCTTGTGCCATTGCGGGTCGAGTTTCGCGCGCGTCGCGGCGATCGAGACGAGTTCGGCGTTCACCGCCTCGGCGGACACGCCGTCCCGCAGACGTCCAATGGCCCACATCCAGTGCGTGAAACGCCGCTCGGACATCACCTCGCTCGGCGACAGTGTCGCGAAGACCTCGGGATCTCCGAGGCGCGCGAAGTGGAAGTCCGCGGGAAGAACGCCGATCACGGTGAAGGATGCGCCGCTCAGCGTCACCGGCTTGCCAACGATCGTCGGATCTCCACCGAATCTCCGCTGCCAGAGCCCGTGGGAGAGGACCGCGACCGTGCGGGTCAGGGCCGGCTGATCCTCCTCGGCGCGAAACGTCCGGCCAAGCATCGGCTGGACGCCGAGCACGTCGAAGAAGTTCGCCGACACACGCGCGGCGGCGAGCCGCTCCGACCCCTCGCCGGTTTTGAGGGCGAAGCCGTCGTACGCGTACCCGGCCACGCCTTCGAAGGACCTCGCCTGGTCGCGCACGTCCCGAAAGTCCGGATACGACACCTGCCGCGTCTGCTGTCGGGGCTCGGTCTCAAAGACATGCATCAGCCGATCGGCGTCGCGGTAAGGCAGACCCTTCAGAAGGACCGCGTTCACAACCGTGAACACCGCCGAGTTGGCGCCGATCCCGAGACCCAGCGTGGCCACGGCCACGAAGGTGAAGGTCTTCGCCTTCCCCAGTCCGCGGACTGCGTAGCGGACGTCCTGGGTGAACGTCTCTAAGAATCGGCGGACGCTTCGGGGCATGGATCACTCCTGATATCTGTCTTGGACGCACGCGACGCGTCATGGGTGAGCAATCGGGATGCCAGCGACACTGGTGGGGGTAGTATCTTTCCAGAGCTTTGGCGACATCGAAAAAGACCACCGCCTCCACCCGACGGCCTCGCACGACGATCCGCCTCGCGCGGGAGTGGTCCTTCAACGAAAGCAAACGAATCGGCACCGCCGGAGGCTTCGGCGACGTCTTCGAGGGCAAGGGGGACGACGGGAGCGTCGTAGCGGTCAAGCGTATTCGCCGTGTGACCCCCGGTCTTGCGACCGGAGAGATCCGTATCGCGCGGACGCTCATGTCACGGCCCAGCGAGCATGTGATCCCCATCCTCGACGCGGGCAAAGACCCCGAGAGCGGCTTCAACTACATCGTCATGCCGCGCGCGAAGGAAAGCCTTCAAGACCTGCTCGACCGCGATGGCCCGCTCGTGGATGAAGACGCGATGGGCGTGCTCATGGACGTCCTGATCGGCCTGCAGGAAATGAAGCGCATCGTCCACGGCGACCTCAAGCCCGCGAACGTTCTCCTGCACGAAGGCCGGTGGAAGCTCGCCGACATGGGAATCGCGAGACTGGTCGACGACGCTCCCTCTTCTTTGACGATCCGGATGTTCGTGAGCGAGGCCTACGCCGCGCCCGAACAGTGGCGATTCGAGCCCGCGACCCATCCGACCGACGTCTACGCATTCGGCTGCCTCGCCTACGCTGTGCTGACCGGTTCGCCGCCCTTCGTCGGCCCTTCGCAGGAGGAGTACTGCGTCCAGCACCTCAAGGGAACGCCCCCACCGCTTCCCGCCTCGCCCGCGGTCCGGGCCCTGGTGCAGATGTGCCTGACCAAGGATCGGGCCGCCCGGCCTTCAATCGACACCGCGATCACGCTGCTGAAACGGGCCTGGGGCAAGAGTTAGCGGACCTCGAGGTTTCCACAAACGGACAGCGATCGCCCATTCGCGGACGTTCCTGCGGGCATACGCGAGTCGAGACTGGCCCAGCCTGCCCCTGCAGGCCCAAATCCGCGCCGAACCGTGGCACGGGACTTGATGCCTCGAAACCGATGCTGGATCGACTGACCTCCCATACCGCCGCCACTCTGCGGTCCATGAGGCGGATGCCTTTGATCGTCGGCGGGGCCATCGCCACCGTCGCGGTCGCCGTCGGTCTCAACGTCGCGGTTTTCGGTCTTGTTCACCGC
>CAZBTT010000318.1:0-6030 GCA_964494295.1 uncultured Acidobacteriota bacterium | reverse complement strand
AGTGGAGCCCGCAGCCGCGGCCTAGCCAACCGTTCGCTCGGGCCCCGGAGGCTCTTTGTGGCCCAGCCGTTTCCGGCCCGCGTCTGCAACTCGCCTTCGCGCATCCGGTTCTCTTTGCTGACGTAGAACCGGATCGATTCCGGCGTGGTTCTGTAGCCGCCCCAGTGGGTGGGCCGGAGCGCGGTCGCCTATTCGGAGGCGATCTCCAAAGCTGCAGTTAGTGGAGGGATCGCCGACAAGACTCGGCGATGGCGAACAGTGCGATGGAGAGTTGCCGCCTGTTTCTCACGGCTGCTTGACCGCCTCCGCCTTTACACCGCTCAGCGGGTAATTCGATACGGCGTCCCACGCGAGTTGTTGCAGCAGCATGTTCAGCTCCTCAGCGCGCGGATAGCCCATCAATTGCGCAGGCACGGGCAGGCCGACCGGGCTGCGCTGGTAGATGGCGGAAAAGTGGCAATACGTCGCCAGCAGAGACGTGACTTCGGAGGGATGCCCGTGATCGTCACGGAACATCTCGCTCTGTTTCGTCAGGCCCGGCGCCTGGCCCTCCGCGACTCGCTCGCGTAGCGCAAAGACCGCCGCGCTCACGGGCACGATGTGGACGGCCCTCTGGCCCGCGGACGCGTTGAGCGCGTTCACTTGCGCCTCCAGTTGCTTGAGCCAGCCGCCGTTGTGGTTGTCGCGCATCCGGCGCACGTCTTCCGCTTTCAACCCGTCGCGCATTTCGTTCTTGAACGCCTTGTCGCGTTTGCCATCCCTGGGCTCCCAAGACGACTGCACGAGCACCCGCAGCTTGGGATTTTTTTCCAAGCCAAGCTTCGTGTAATTGTCGATGCCTTCGTCCGGCAGGAGTAGGTGCGGCGAAAGCAGGAGCACATCCACGATGCTCTCGCGCAACGCTTTCTTGGCCTGGTTTTTCTCGTCCGGCAGATTCCAATGCTGGACCACCCGCGAGCCGCCGATCATCTGCTGTCCGGCCATTAGGTGGGAGACGCCCGCCGACTTCGCGATCGGCGGCAGTGTGTCGGCAGTGAAGATCATGTAGCTGTGCGCGCAGACGAAGACGCGCGTTCCTTCCGCGCCCGCAGCGAACGAAGCCGGCTTTGAGCTGCTCCGCTGGCCGCTGTCATCGGCGCCGCCACTGTTCGCAGCCTTCGCGTCGAGCAGCGCTTTCAACTCGGGGTGCGTCGCGCTGAATGCTTGGGCCTCGGATATCGAGAGCTTGCCGTCCCTGTTGGTGTCCGCGTCAGGGAAAAGTTTCAGGGCGCGTGCGAGACGGTCGGGTGTCGCGGGCGGCGTGGGGGTCTGCGCGGTGAGCGTACGCGCACCGGCGAGCAGTGCGACGACGACGACGAGGATTCGTTTCATGGTGGGGGAGGATGGTTGGCTAGAGGGGATTCATTGACTTCCGCCTTCGGCAGTTACGGGAACGCTGTGCGGCCCCTCCGGCAACGCGGCTTGCGCATTCTCAGCCGTGACGGTCGGATCGATCAGCCGGGTCTGCGTCCATGCGTCTACGCGCGGATTCATCACCCGGAACCACAGGGGAGGGACGAGTGCGACTAACAGCATCGCCGCGTAGCCGGTCGGAAGCTGCGGCGCCTCAGTATCATCCCAGTGTCGAAGCGTCTCGTAGGGACGACTCGCAAGATGGGGGTGACCGGAGTGGCGGGCAAGGTTGAACAGATAGAGGTGCGAAAACCGCTGGCTCGGGTTCCAGGAGTGCTCGGGCCCCACGCGCTCGTATCGCCCCGCCCCGAGGGCCCGCCTGCGCAATCCATAATGCTCGACGTAGTTGATCGCTTCGAGAAGGGCCACCGCTACAGCACTCTGGGCGAGGAAGAGAGCGGCCCCCTTTGCCCCGAAAATGGCGAAGACCCCCGCATAGACGAGCGCGGTCGTGAGGGTCATCCGGAGGCGACGGTCTCGCAACGTCCAGGACTCCCCCGTCCGCCCGACGCGCTCGCTCTCGATTCGCCACGCGGAGAGCGCTCCTCCGAGAATGGAGCGGGGAATGAACGCGAAGACGTTTTCACCGCGGCGCGACGACGCGGGATCGAGTGGGGTAGCGACGTTCCGGTGGTGCCCGTGCACGTGTTCGATGCAGAAGTGAGCGTAGGTCGCCTGGGTCATCAGAATCTCGGCCAGCGCTCGGGAGAAGGCAGAGGCGCGGTGCATCAACTCGTGAGCGATCACGATCCCGCCCGAACCGGAGATGACGCCCGTCGACAAGGTGAGCCCGACGGTCTCGATGAACGACGCGGGCGCCTCGCCGTGGGTCAGGCGCCATAGGACGAGGAGAAGCGCCGTGGTTTGAACGGGAACGAAGAGCCAGAGTGCGAGATCGAACTTCCAGCGCAGACCGCGCGACGCGCCCAGCGGATTCGCGTCATGCCGCCCCACGCGATCGTCGAGAACCGGGAGGAGCCCGAAGATGAAGACAGTGGGAAGGAGAGTCCATGCACCTCCGAACCCAGCTCCAAGAGCCAGCAGTGCAGGCCCCACATAGGCGAAGAGATGAGGAATGGGGTTCATCGGGCAGACTCCTTCAGGAAGAGAGCGCGGGCCACCGGCCAGGCCGCATCCGAAGCACCCCACAAGGGCCGCCGCAGATCGCCGGACGCGGCCCGTGTGAGAAGGGCGGACGCGGTGTCCACAAGCGCCGCGCGCACCGGAAGGCGCGGGCGGATGTGATTCCGTCCCTCCTTCCGCACGAACCGCTCGACTTGGCCCAAGAGCGGCGCCACTTCGGCGAGGAGGATCTCGCGACCGGGCCCGCCTTCCCCTAGAACCTCCCGCAAAACGATGCGGGCCAGAGACGGCCGCGCATCAACAAAGCGAGCGAAGGCGCGCACGAGCCGCTCGAGTCTTCGGTCGAACGGGCCGGGCGCGGCGATCGTGTCCGAAAGAGCGGCGCCCAGAGCGGCGAAGCTGCGTGCCACGACCGCCGCATACAGCGCTTCCTTCGAGGGGAAGTGGTGCAGCAGCGACGGGCGATGGATGCTCGCTTCGCGGGCGACATCCTCGAGACGCGCGGCATCGAACCCGTCGCGCGCGAACTCCCCTTCGGCGGCGTCGAGAAGCCGAGAGGCGGTTGGGGCGCGGCGGGGGTCGTGAATGGGACGGGCCATTTCGGGACGTTATCGACTCATGAGTCGATTTGTCAAATCTGACTCACAGGTTGTGTAGCGAGCACATGATCTGGTCGGTCATGAGAGCAAGTGAGTTGGCCGCTTTGCAAGGGTGTCGGGGGACGCTGGTTGAGAACCGCAAGAGCGACGCCGAACTCACAATTGGAACCTGCTCCATGACCTACTCCTGGGGTGCCCCGACCCGACGCCCACCCCCGCTCCGCGTCACGCGAATGGAGTCACGCGAATGGAGTGGCAAGCCGCGCTCGTTTCGCTTACGCTCCGACGAGACCATCATCGTCAAGGGACAGGGCACCATCTTCCTCGCCGGCCCCTGCTGATGAAGGCGGCCACCGGCGAAGAGGTCACCGCGGAGGAACTGGGCGGGGCGGATGTCCACGCGCGCATCTCCGGTGTCGCCGATCACTACGCGCTCAACGAGCACGACGCCCTCAACTGGGCGCGCGACATCGTGGCCTCCCTTACCACCCGCAAGGATCTCCCCTGGGAGGTCGGCGCGCCCGAGGAGCCCGCGTTCGATCCCGCGGGGCTGGGCGGGGTGATTCCCGTGAATTCGCGAAAGTCCTACGACCTGCGCGAAGTCATCGCGCGGATCGTCGACGGCAGCCGAAGGACGGGGCCAAGATGGTCCACGCGGTGGCGAACGCGGCCGTGCCCAGGTTCACCGTGATCATCGGCGGCAGCTTCGGCGCGGGCAACCACGGCATGTGCGGGCGCGCGTATTCGCCCCGCCAGCTGGGGATGTGGCCGAACGCGCGCATCTCCGTGATGGGGGGCGAGCAGGCGGCCTGCGTCCTCGCGCAGGTGAAGGTCGAACAGGCCGCGCGCGCCGGCGCCACCATGACCGCGGAAGAAATCGACGCGATCAAGGCGCCGACCCTCGCCAAATACGAGGAGGAAGGCAGCCCCTACTTCTCCACCTCCACGGCTGTGGGATGACGGCGTCATCCGCCCGCGCGACACCCGCATGGTCCTCAGCCTCGGCATCTCCGCCGCGCTGCACGCGCCGATTCCCGAAAGCCGCTTCGGCGTCTTCCGGATGTGACGTCCCTTGGCCCCTTCGCGCGGCCGGGTTGAGGTCCCGGATATGATCTGCAGCGACGCTCGCTTCTTACCGAACGGAGATGGGGATCGATGCATACGCTTCTGAAGTCGGAGGCGGGCCCGTGGCCTGACCCGACTTTCCCACAAGGAACCGATCTCGAACTGGAGGCATCCCGCTCGCGCCGGCGCATGATGCCGGTCACGGTGATCTACTCCGTTCACCTGCTCGTCGTCACCGCTTTCGCCTGGCGCGCGTCCGCGCTCCCGCGCGCTCTCACCTTCGCCCTCGGCGGAGCCGTCCTCTGGACCCTGATGGAGTACCTCGTGCACCGCTACATCCTGCACGTCGCCTTCCCGCCCGGCAAGACCTGGCTCAGCCGGACCCTGCATCGCCTGTTCGACGCCTCCCACGGCGACCATCACGCCCAGCCCTGGGACGGGTACCACATCAACGGCCACCTCGACACCCTCTTGGTCGCGGTCTGGGCCGTGCCCCTGAGCTTCCTGGCCCCGTCGTACACCGCCTCGATGACGATCGCCGCCCTTTTCGCCGCCTACGCGGCGGAGGAGTGGGCGCACCACGCCATGCACTTCTCGAACTACCGCTGGTCCCACTTCCAGTACGTCCGAAGGCGCCACCTCTTTCCCCACAGCCGGCACGGGGTCGGCACGGCCTACGGAATCACCAGCGACTTCTGGGACAAGGTCTTCGGCACGCGCATCCCCGCCCAAAAGCGCGGCGAACTCCTTCCCTCCTCCTGGATCTCCGCCGCCGAGCCCCGCGAATGAGCGCGCGCCGCGCGCTCGTCACCGGCGCCAGTTCCGGGCTGGGTCGGGAGATGGCGCGTCAGCTTGCAGCCCGCGGCTTCCGGGTAGCGGTCACGGGCCGGCGCGAGAGGGAACTGGCGGAAACCGCGCGGCTCGTCGAGGCCGCGGGGGCGGAGTGCCTGGCGCTGGTGGGAAGTGTGTCCGAACCCGAGGCCGTAGCCTGCCAGGCTGGCCGGGTCCGCGATCGTTTCGGAGGGCTTGACCTGATGATCCTGAACGCGGGCATCGCCAGGGGCGTCGATGCCCGCCACTTGAGCGCCGAGTGCTATCACGAGGTGTTCGCGACCAACGTGGGCGGAGCGGTCAACTGGCTGGGCGCGGTGCTGCCCTGGATGATCGAGGCCGGGTCGGGGACGGTGGCCGGAATCTCGAGCCTTGCCGCCTGGCGCGGTCTGCCCGGCGCGGGGGCGTACTCGGCGAGCAAGGCCGCGCTCGCCACCCTGCTGGAGTCGACCCGCGTCGACCTGCGGGGCACCGGCATTCGCGTGGTGACCGTGTTCCCGGGCTTCATCCGCAACCGCGGCGTCGCCTCGGAGGCGGACCGCGGCAAGCTCTTCGTGCTCGAACTGGAAGACGGCACGCGGCGCATCCTCGACGGCATCGAGAGCGGACGGGCGGTGGTGCACTTCCCCTGGCCGCTCTCCCTGCCCATGCGGCACTTCGTCCGCCACCTGCCCGCGCCCGCCTATGACTGGCTCATGTCCCGGCTGAATCGCCGGGGCTGATTCCTATCGGCATGGATCCTCAGGTCGAGCGCGAGATCGGGCCGGATCCAGGTGGAGAACTGCGTGCCGCTCGCCCCTCCCACGCTGGTCGTGGTTGGGGTGGTGGTGACGCTGGAGTTGGTGACGCCGCCCTGGAACAGGATGCGTCAGCCCCCGTCGAGGTTGTCCCTGGACTGGGGAGGCGGCTCCCTCAGTGCCCCGCCCGGAGGCCGGTATCCGCTCCGCCGGCATCAAGCCGTCGCGGCGAGTTCCTGCCGCTTCCCCTCGCCGGGGCCCGG
>CAZBTT010000317.1:0-6052 GCA_964494295.1 uncultured Acidobacteriota bacterium | reverse complement strand
CGGTTGGCGAGCACGGCCGGCCCCCGGCCGGGTCGCGCGAACCTGCCACCACCGCCATCGTGCGGACCACAAACGACCCGCTTCGCACTAGCCTCGGAGAAATGCCCGTCATCTCAGTCTTCTTCGGCATCGTGATTCGGATGTACTACGAGGATCACGACCCGGCGCACTTTCACGCGGAGTATCAGGGAGAGCGGGCCGAGCCCTCGACCGAATCGAGCCGCTAAACTGAGATGGCGATGACCCTCCCGAGCGTAGTTGAAGCAAAGCACGACGGGCGTTTCCGCATCCGCCTGGTCTTCGAGGACACAACCACAAAGACGGTTGACTTTCGACCCTGGCTCAAGGGTCCCGTGTTCGCGCCGCTCAAGGATGTGAAGTACTTCCAGCGCTTCTTCCTTGATGGCGGAACCGTAAACTGGCCCAACGGCGCCGATATTGCGCCGGAGGCCCTCTACGCGGCCGAGGACGTCGGCTCGGTCGCTTCGAAGCCTCGGACAGCCTCGGTGCGAAGAAGTGGGCGTCTAAACGCCACCTCGCGCTGATGGGGAGAAGTACTTCGTTCCGCCGATGAGGATCTGGCTCTCCTTTATCCTCGGTAGGCGTCGAAGACAGCCCCGGTAGCAGCGTTCTGCTGGCCAGGCAGGAACCAGTCCCCCACCACGTTGGCGTCGAGGACGAACCGCACGCGCGGGTCCTGGCGCAACTCGGTCACTTCCCCACGCCGGACGTGGCATGCTCGCGAGGTGAGCAAGGCCTTCACCAAGGGAGATGGCGCGGAAGATCCGCCGTTCGTTGCGCCCCGTGCTCCGCTGCCTGCCGGTGCGCCGAATTACGTCACGCCCCGGGGACTCGCGTTGCTGCGCGCGGAACTGGGTTCATTGGAAGCATCGCGCTCATCAATTCCGTTGGAAGCGAGCGCAGACGCGGCGTCGGCGCGGGCGGCTCTTCAGACCCGGATTCAAGAGCTGAAGGCTCGCCTGGCCAGCGCCGTGCTCGTGGACCCTTCGGAGCGGCGGTCTTCCGATGAGGTGAGGTTCGGAGCGCGCGTGACGGTGCAAGGCGACTCGCCGCAGCCGCGCCAGATCGACATCGTCGGCGTCGACGAAGCAGATGCGACCAGCGGACGGATTGCGTTCGTGGCGCCACTCGCTCGCGCGCTGCTCGGCAAGCGCCCGGGCGACGTGGTCTCCTTTCGTACGCCTCGAGGTGAAGAGGAACTCGAGGTGGTATCGGTGACCTACGACGCGCTCGACGGGAACGAGCCGAAAGCCTGAGAGCGATCTCGAAGAAGCGATCTGGCATACAGTCGGCCCGTGGTGCACTCCAGTTACTTGAAGGGCGAGGAACCACGGCAGCTCCTCGAGAAGCGGATGCGCGAGGAAGGTCGTCTGCCGCCCGGCCAGTCCGCCTCCCTCAAGTGGCCGGTCCTGCACGTCGGGGCCGACCCGGTCTTCGATGCGACGACGTGGCACTTCAAGACCGGGGGGCTCGTGGAGGCGCCCCTGACGCTGAACTGGACGCAGATGACCGCCCTGCCTCGAGTGGAGATCGTCAGAGACTTCCATTGCGTGACTCGCTGGAGCACGTTCGACAATCGCTGGGAAGGCGTGCCCATCCGCGAGATCCTCTCGCGGGCGAAGCCGATCCCGGAGGCCACCCACGTGATGGCGGTGGGGCACCTGGGCGACCAGCGCTACGGTTACTCGACCAACCTTCCGCTGTCTGACCTGGACCGGGACGACGTGCTCCTGGCCATGCGCCGCAACGGCGAGGACATCTCGAACGAACACGGCGGCCCGCTGCGCCTCGTCGTCCCCCACCTCTATGCCTGGAAGAGCTGCAAGTGGATCCGTGGCCTCATCTTCATGGAGGCGGACAAGGCCGGTTACTGGGAGCAACACGGGTACCACATGCGGGGCGACCCCTTCGGAGAAGAGCGATTCCGTCAATCGGCCTGAACGACGCAAGGGCCGAACCCCGATCTGGCACCTCCCTGCGTTACCTTCGCCCCAACATGAACACTGAGTTGGAGGCGCCCTCGTCGATTGAACGAGCGCCCGCAGAACAGTGACTGTGTGTACGAGACCGCACAGAACCAGCACCCGTCTTTGGGTACGTTGGAGTCATGGAACGCACACTGACTGGCTCGACACAGCGATACGCGCTGGTGTTGTCTCTTCCCGCCTTCGCAATGCTGGGCGGTTGCGGCTCATCCTCTTCGACCGCCCCGTCCCCGACCGCCGCTGTTGCGACGCCAACGCCAACGCCCGCGGGCCCTGCGCGCACCACGCTTTCCCTCAACGCAGCCACCGATCAGCAGGTCTATTCGTCGAGCCTCACGCAGTTGGCGCTGACGCAGTCGTTCAGCGTGGACTTCAAGCTCGATCGGATCAACGCGAATCCGACGGCTCAGTTCCGCTACGCGATCGAGTTCTGGTTCACGAGAACCGCGGACGCAACCGCCGCCGACCCCGCGTCCGACGGGCTGGTGTTGTCTCTCTTTCAGGCGCAGAACAACACGTGGAACGTGTGGGTTCGTGAGCCCGGGGACACCTACCGGTCCACGGGCATTCAGGTGCAGATCGTGCTCGGCACACAAAAGACGTTGCGAGTGGTGCGCGGCCCCGACGGTTCCGTCGGCTTCTACCTCGACGGCGTCTCTCTGATCGGCGCGCCCATGTACAAAGAGCCCGCGTTTTTCTTCGCGCGCGTCGTCGGAACGGGGGCCACGTTCTCGTTTGTTCAGGGATCGACGTCTACCTCGGTGGGCTCATCCCCTTTCTAGACGACTCCATCGGATCAGCCCATCGAGCATGCTACGGAGGGCCGGGGGTACTCGAGATACGGGAGGATCACCTCGTTCTTCGTGCCGCCGGTTCCGTCGTATGTAACCGACACCATCGGAACGCCCGTCTTCTTCTCGATCTGGTGGGCCATCGCCTCGGTCACCAGGGCCGGGCAGCAGAAGGCCGGGCTCGCCTGCACGAACAAGGCCACATCCGGGTGGTGCTTGACGGTGTAAAAGACCTTCAGGAGATTGTCCATCGCCTCCCCCGTATGGGCCACGCTCACGTTGTATTCCGAGAGGATCGCCTGGGGCGACGAATCGTAGACCGGGTCCGGCTCATGCAGGATCCGCTGGAAGAGCCGGAAGTACTTCTTCTCGAGATGCATGAAGCCGGCCATCAGAGCGCCGGTGGAGAGCACGTTCATGTACTGGCCCTCCATGAGCCACTTCCAGTAATACGGCCGCACGATCATTTTGACGTAGGACGTGTAGGGGGTGGTGATGACCTCTCCGCCGTGCGCTTCGATGAAGGGAATCAGGTTCTGATTGAGAACGCCGTTGTCCCTGGAATACAGGTCCCCGAAGATCGCCACCTTCGGCCGGGGACCGGTATCACGGGTCTCGATGGCCTCGAAGCGGGAGACCAGGGCGGCGAGCGCCTCTTCCTTCGAGCCGCCGTTCTCGAAGACGAACTCCATCCGGCGCAGGCCCTCTTCGATGACCGCATCCGTCTCGCCTTTGTGCGTTTCCATGGGGCGGATCCGGCATCCCATTCTCCGGATGAAACCCCCGAACATGTAGGCGAGATACACGTCAAGCGGCAGCGTCGGGGAAATATCCAGCAGCGTCAGGGCGCCGGTGTAGACGTCGGAGCGGTCGAACCCGTTCCCCTGCGAGCTCAGAATGGTCCGGATGTGATGCGGGTAGAGACGGATGTTGCAGCCGATGTTGGAGGCGTTCATCCACAGCACGGTGTTCGCCGGGTCCAGGTCGTGGCGGGAGACGTACTCCACGAAGTCCTGGGCGATCATGCTGAGGGGCGTGCATTGCCCCGAGTTGTGTCGGAGGCTGCGTCTCATGGAGGCCTCCGACGGCTCCAGGAGCCGCGCGTCCCGGCCGGTCTTGCGCACGCTCGACACCACCAGGCGCAGGCTCAGGGAATCCCAGTTGGGGAAGAGGATGGTCTTGCCCGACAGATCCACCCGGCCGCGGGGTACGGAGACGACCGCCGGCGACAAGGAACAAGACGGCACAGCGGCAAACGAAGGCCGGGACCGATGATGGTTGCGGAAGGCGCGGACCGCCGCCTCGATGCGGGTCTCGTAGCCCAGCCGCGAGTCGTGCTCATCGAGCTGGAGAACGAGGTAGGGCTTCCCGTGAGACTCGACGATCTGCCGGAAGTACTCGGTCACGAAGGAGTCCGGGGAGCACTTGAAGGACGTGAGCAGCACCGGATACGCCCCGGGCATCCGCGCGGTCACCTCCGCGGCTTCGAGGATTCTCGCCGCATAGTGCCAGTGCACCTCTTTCAGCAGAGGGGCGATGCCGGCCACATCCTCGGCGCGGTAAGAGAGCATGTCCTGGTAGAAGACCGGAACCCCCATCGACGCAAACGTGTCGGGGATTCCCTTGTTCATCCACTCGGACAAGACGGTGTAAGGCCTCCCCAGGAGGACCACATGGAAGCCGTCTCTCTTCCTCGACTCTCTCCGGTAGATCTCCCGGAGCCGGGCGAGACCCTCTTCCTTTTCACGCTCGGCTTCGTCGTAGGCGGAGGAGATGTCGAAGGGAGAAAGCCCGGCGGGGACGAGCGGCTGTAGAACCCGGTACAGCTCGGCTTTCGTGAAGACCTTGCCGTACAGGGAGTGCACCATGGGCCGGATCACGGGCCGGCCCGTGTCTCCGTCCGCATCGCCGCCGCCGAAGCTCGGCGCGAACTGGGTGTAGTAACAGAGTTGACGTCTCGTGCCCTTCTCGTGGGACTTCATCTCGAGATAGAAGGGAAGGAACACCGCGTCGCTGCGGGAGCGAAGGTAGGCCACGTGGGCGTGCAGCGCAGTGAGGGGAGCGCACAGCTCGGCCCCCGCGAGATGCCGCCCGTCCTTCACCGCCTTCGCGTACCGCTCGCTGGTCACGGTCCTGAACCCGAGCCGGTGGAAGAACCCCTTCCAGAAATGGAGATCCTCGAAGAGATGAAGGGCCGCGGGAATCCCGATAGTGACTCCGGTTCGCGGAGGCTTCGAAGTGGCGGCGGCCAGGGTCCTCGCGCGCTCCTTGAACAGGTCGAAGCCCGATGTGTTGTTCGCCACCCTCTTCTTCATTCCGTAGTCGCGCCCGCAGAGGAAGCCGAAGGCGACGGTTTCCCCTCCCACCTCCGCGATGCTCAGCTTGCAGTGGTTGGAGCACAGGTCGCACACCTCGGGCCTTATGGGAATGCTCTGGCGATGAAGCTCGAGCCCCCGGAACGCGGAGGCGCGGACACCTTCGTCGTGCAGAGTCAGCGCGACCCCGAGCGCTCCGGTGAGATGGCAGTAAGGCGAGACCAGGATGGGCTTGCCGATCCGCTGCTCGAAGGCCGCGACCAGGGCCCGGTTCTTCGCGGTGGCTCCCTGGAAGACGATGGTCTGGCCGATCGCCGACTCCACTGCGACCTTGTTGAGATAGTTCTCGCGCACCGAATGAAGCACCGCGGCCAGCACTTCGCCGCGCGAGTAGCCCTCGTTGAGGTAATGGTTGAGGTCCCGCTCCATGAAGACGGTGCACCTCTCGCTCGCGATCGGCGAACCGCAACCCCGGGTTTGCTCGCCGTAGTCGGACAGTGGAACCTCCAGGCGCCGGGCCTGCTCCTCGATGAAGCTGCCCGTTCCCGCGGCGCAGACGTTGTTCATCACGGAGAGCGTGACTCGGCCGTTGCGAAGGGTGGTGAACTTCGAGTCCTGGCCCCCGATCTCGATGATCGTGTCCACCTGCGGGTGCAATTCCACCGCGGCCCGGGCGTGGGCGGTGATCTCGTCGAGAACGAGATCCGCGCCGAGAATTTTCCCAACGAACTTGCGGCCGGCCCCGGTGGTGCCGGCGCCCTTGATGTTCAGCTCGATGTCGTCGCGCTTCTCCCAGTCCGACAAGGCCTCGAGGATCAGCTGTGTCGCCACCAGGGGCTTGCCCGCGGTGGCGGTGTAGAAGCCGGCGATCACCAGGCCATCGAGAGTGGTCACCACCGCCTTGGTGCTGGTGGAGCCGATGTCGATCCCCAGGTACACG
>CAZBTT010000316.1:0-6052 GCA_964494295.1 uncultured Acidobacteriota bacterium | reverse complement strand
CGGTGAGCGCTTCGGTGAGACGTCCCACCGGATCGTTACGTCCGAGCGCCTCGGCGTTCTCGGCTTCGACGGCAAGGATGCTCACGTTGCAGCGCAGAAGACCGGAGGCGGCGTCGATGGCCACCGCGTCAATCGAACCGAACACGGTCACCTGGGCGCCTACGGGTTCGTCCCCCACGGTCGCGGTGCCGGTCATCTCCACCAGGGCCACACCGTCGCCGAAAACCGCGTCGACGGCGTCGACCCGCACATGGAAACCTCCGCCGATCTCGGCGTCCATGGGGGTCGCGGCGCGGAGCATGTCCTGGACGAGGGTCTGGTCCACGACGACGAGGATCCCCTTGAAGTCGAGCAGTGTCCCGCGCTCGGCGTCGTTGGTCAGTTCAAGGAGCGCCGTATTCTGGCGCGAGAGCAGCGCTTCACGAGCCGACTGTCGCGACGTCACGTTGCTCTGACGCCGGTATTGGACGAAGCCCACGACGAGCAGGGTGAAGCCCAGCAGGGCGATTCCCGCAACGCGCAGGACGCGCATGAGGCCCGCCCTTCTCAGGGCTCACGTCTTTGCGGCGCGGGAAGGAGCCATCCATCCCAGTTCATCGAGTACGTCTTGCGGATGTCCCGCACCTGGCCCGGAGTCAGGGTTTCCTCGATGCCGCTCTCGGCCGCGGCCATGGCCTTCTTGATGCCCTCGCCTGCATTCACGATCTGGTTGTGGAGATCGCGGCACTGACCGCCGGAGTAATCCGCCTGCACCCGCCCATCCCACAGGCCGAACCAGTCGCGTCCGCCGCCCTCGTTCGAAACCGGCTTGACCGCGCAGGCGGTGACGAAACCGCTCCACAGTCCGTCCACGGCCTGGGCCTGGCGCGAAATAGCGGCGACCTGGGCGGCATACCGCGCGTGCGATTCGGCCCGTTCCGCCTCACTGCGGCCCGGACGAGCCGAAGGTCGAGGAGTCGCGGCCGGTCGGGTCGAGGTGACCGGGACAGGAGTCGTCATGACGCTCATCGCGCTGATCCTTCTCCGGCCCGGCCCGCCGCGGACCGTGACGATCACACGATCTCCCGCTTTGGCGCTGGTACTCGCGAGAAGGTCGTCGAGCACGAGGGTCTCCCTCGTCCCCTGGGGCGTTCTCAGGACCACGATGCGTCTCTGCATATCCACCGAGATCACCTCGGCGTTCGAGTACGTGGGCGTCTCCGCCTGGGCGAGGATTTCCGGGGCGCCGAGCGCCAGCATCGCGGCGGCAAAACAAAGGGACTGAAACAGCTTCTTCATAGGGACAACACTTAGCAATAGGGATGCCACGGCCGGACAGGGAACGGCGTGGCACGGATGCTGCTCAGGGTCGTTTCTCTTTGAAAAGGAGTTTCGCTTGAGCAAGATATTGCGCGGTGTTGTCGCGGGGTGGGGAGCCAAGAAATCCGGATGCGGCTGCATCGGAACGGTTGTCATGTTTTTCGTGCTCTGGGTGCTGCTCGGCAATTTCGACATCTTCAAGTGAGCCCTGCGCGCGAGGCCTCGCCGCGAAACTTCTACAAAGCGGAGTGACGAAAGGGCTGCTTGGGGAACGACGCGAGGTCAGAAGGCGGGGCTGAATTTGAGATGGACTCGCGTTCCCTCGACACTTCGGAGGACATCCAGGCGAAGCCGGACCTTCCGGGGCGACTTCAGCCGGATTCCCGCGCCGAAGCTCCGCTCCATTTCCCGGAAATTGAAGGAACTCATACTCTGGAACACTTTTCCGGTTTCGTAGATCAGCGCGATCTCGACCTTGGGCTGAATCTCGAAGCGATACTCTGCGCTCAGGGCCAGGAGTTTGTCATCGCGGAAACGTGACGAAGCAAAACCCCTGAGCAGATGGCTGCCGCCCAGGGTCGACTGCAGGTGGAAGGGCACGAGGCTTCCCGCATCCGGCTTGTCGAGGGACGTGACCTGCCGCAGCGCGATCACGTGCCGATTCGAGCCCAGCGCCAGATACTCCCGGGCGTCGATCGACATGCGGTTCCACTGGTAGTCCCTTCCGCTGCGTTGACTGAAGCGGGAAGCGGCGATGCCGATGGAGTAGCCCCGGTGAGGGTTTTGTGGTTCGTCCCGGCGTTCGAGCCAGGCTCCGGCCGAAAGACGGATGAAATCCAGCGAGGGGGTGAGCGCCGTGTTCGGGAAGGCGTCGTCACGTCCGGGGAGGATCGACGAGTGAAGGAGGCCGACCCGGCCCGTCACGGTCAGGCTCGAACGCGAGAACCCGATGACTCCCTCATAAAGTCCATCCTTCAGGCGGTAGTCGGTCCGCTCGGAGGGATGAGATGAAGGGCCGCTTCCGTAGAAATCTTCACGCGGGTAGTCGCGGTGCTGGGCCGAGGCGTAGATGTTGAACCCCGGCATCCCGGCGCTGTTTTCGAGATCGGAGAGGGGAAACAATACGTTTGTTCCCCGCTCATCCCTGGGCAGGCGGTCTTCAATGTACGGTATCAGACCGACCTCCGCGTTGTAGTGCTGGTATCCATAGATCGAGTACGAGGCTGCGGCATGAATATCCAAGCGCGTCCCGCCGATATCCGGAGTCCAGAAATGAAGGACGGCCCCGGGGCCGCTCCCCGAACTCACGTTTTCGACGCGCGGAAAGAAAGGACCCAGATGCAGGCCACGTTTCCCAGAGTTCTTATCCGAGAGGAAGGAGCTGGCCACACGCTTCACCAGGCCGGGCTGTGGAGCCTCGGTCGACTTCGTGGTGAGAGGAAGCAGAGCCAGCATTACAAAGGCGATGTGTATCACGCGCGGCGCTTCTTCATGCCTGTTGCTTGAGCAACTCGCGTGCCACGGCACGTCCTTTGCTTCTAATCCCATCGACACCCACGAACATGACCCCCGTCCAGAAGACTGACACATTGCTCCACGAATTCCTCACCGATAACACGCCCGAAATCATCGCGCGCAGCCGGGCCAAGGTGGCCAAGCGTACGGACCCGGTGCCCACCAAAGAGGAGATGAAAAACGGCGTGCCGCTGTTCCTCAACCAGCTCATCGATCGCCTGCGCCTTGCCACCACGGACAGCGTCGCAATCGAGGCGAGCGCCGCCCACCACGGCGGCGAGCTTCTCGACATGGGCTTCAACGTGAGCCAGGTCGTCCATGGCTATGGCGATGTGTGCCAGGCCATCACGCAACTGGCGGAAGAGGTGGGTGCCCCGATCAGCGTCGAAGAGTTCCAGGTGTTCAACAAGTGCCAGGACGACGCCACCGCGGAAGCGGTCACGGAGTTCGAGCGCATGCGAGATCAATCGGTGGCGCAGCAGGGTCTGGAACATCGAGCGGTTCTGGCCCACGAGATGGGGAACCGCGTCGCCGCGGCTTTGATCTCGTTCAACCTTCTGCAAAAAGGGGCGGTGGGAATCGGGGGAAGCACCAGCGCCGTACTCGGTCGAAGTCTGCGCGCCCTGCGCATGCTCGTGAACAACTCGCTCGCCGAGGTCCGCATCGAGTCAGGGCTTGGTCTCAAGGAGCGTGTCTCGGTGTCTGAACTCATCGCCGAGGTTCAGGGCGAGGCCGCGATGGTGGCGGAGGCGCATCGCTCGGAGCTGGTGGTCTCCCCGGTGGAAGCGGGGATAAATGTCGAGGCCGATCCGCAGATCATCTCGGCAGCCCTCTCCAATCTGCTCCAGAACGCCTTCAAATTCAGCCGCCCCGGCGCCCGGATTTCTCTGCGCACCACCGCGACCCCCGAGCGTGTCCTTTTCGAAGTGGAGGACGAATGCGGCGGGCTGCCCCCGGGTAAGTCCGAAGAGCTGTTCCGGCCGTTCCAGCAGAGGAACGCCAACCGCTCAGGCCTGGGGCTTGGCCTCACGATCAGCGCCCGGGGAGTTGAAGCGACGGGCGGCCGCATCGGCGCCCGCGACATTCTCGGCAGGGGCTGCACTTTCTGGATCGACCTGCCCCGTCTTCCCGTCGCCTGACGGCGGCGGAACCGTGACGACCAGATTCGAGCGAGTTCGTTCGAAGTCGCGACTCCAGAAGTCGCCCGGGTAGTCGACGATCGAACACTGGAGGCCCCGGTCTTCAAGGCGGGCGCTCAATCCGCGGAGGTCGTACTCGAGGTAGCGCAACTCGTTAGCGTTCGAATCCGGGAAGAGGCCACGGGCAAACTGCCGAACCGAAGCGGGAACGACCATGGCCGCGACAAGTCGTGCTTTCTCTTTTGCGTTCCCAAGCCTCCATGCCTCGCGGCGCGCCTGACCGCGCTTCGCGATGTCGGGCAGAGCGGCGATGAGCGCCATCCCCCCGGGCCGCAGAACGCGAACGATCTCGAGGATGATCGCGACGCCGTCTTCGACGCTCGGCAAGGTGTGGATGACCCCCGTGCAGTAGGCCTTGCCGAAGGAGCCGGCGGGAAAAGGCAGGGCGCGGCCATCCGCCGCGGCGAAACGGGGGGGTGAGGCAAGGGGCGCCTCGGCCTTCCTCGCCCGCTGCGCGTCGATGAGCATCCCGGGGATGAAGTCGACGCCCACGAGCCGGGCGCAGTCTTTCGCCACATGGCGCGTTACGAGCGCGCTGTCGCAACCGACGTCGAGGACGACATCCCGGGCAGGATCGAGCTTCAGTGTGCCGCAGATGTGCCGGGCCATGGCCTGCAAGGCCTCTTCGGGAAGCTGGTGAAAACCGATGGAACGTTTCGCGAGCGGCTCTTTGAGCCACCCTTCGAACCATTCCCGCCATGCCGCGGCGCGGCGATCCATATCGCTCTCCTTCGCGGCGTCGGTTCGCACGAGGGAGGCGGCCTCGATCGATGTCCCGCCGAAGACGATCGGTTTCGGCGTGAACAACCGGGCGTAGCGAACCTTCGCGGCGATCTCCTGGGCGCGGCCGGCCGCTCGCAGGCCTTCGGGGTTGTCGTTGCGCACATACGAATACACGGAGGTCCGGCCCAGTCGGCGGAGCGCATCGAAGATGGCGGAGCGAACCGCGCCGTCCACGCCATGACGCCGGGCGTCCGGTCGTGTGTAGCCATCGTAGAAATAGGCGGCCTGCGGGGCGGGAACGAAGTCCATCTCGAGTTCGGGAACGTGGGCCCCCAAAAGCGTGACCCAGCGGGTGTGAACCGCTCTTCCCTCGGCATCGAGCGCGCCGAAACACAGATCGCCCGCATGAAACCTCGCAAACAGCTTGTCCCAGCGGGATTCGGAACCGAAGAGGATGGCCTCGCGGTCCGAGGGGAACAGCTGTCGAACCGTGAAACCGCTCGCCGGCCGGGACTTCGCCTGGCCGTCCGTTCGGCGGACGAAGAAGGTCAGTCCCCCGATCTGAACCCTCGAGCGGGTGATTTTTCTCAGAAGGAACGCGCCGGCCCGACGGATAACTCTCGTCATGTCCGCACAACGCATCAAACCCTGTGCCATCTGCCGGGAACCCCTGCGCCCCTCGCGTGGCATCCAACTTGCACCCCGCCATGTGCCGAGGGTTTGCCTCGGCCGATGAGGGAGACCAGTGACCGACGTCCCACAGACACGAAAGGAGTCCACGTTTCGACCGGCCGTTCTTCTCATGGTCGGACGGGCGCTCGCGTCCATCGCGACGCTCCTGATACCGATCACTCTCGTCCGCGTGTTCGACCAGGGCGAGTACGGAACCTACAAACAGCTCTTCCTGGTTTTTGCCACGCTTTACTCCATTGCCCTGGTCGGTCTCTCGGACAGCCTCTACTACTTCGTTCCGCAAAACCCGCGGCTTGGAGGGCGCTACGTGGCGAACGCCGTCGCGGGCCTCACGGTGGCGGGGGGGGTGTGTCTCGCGGGCCTTTATGCGGCGCGGGATGCCGTGGCCGCCTTCATGAAGAACGATGCGCTGTCGGGTCATCTGGGTGCTGTCGGCCTCTTCCTCTTCTTTACGCTGCTGGCGACGGTCCTCGAGATCACGCTCATCGCGCGGAAACACTATGCGCGGGCCTCGGTCGCGTACGTGGTCTCGGACATCGCGCGCGCCGTGTGCTTTTTCGTCCCCGTCCTGTTCCTCCCGAGCCTCGAGATGCTGCTGTGCTGTGCCGTCGCCTTCTCGGCGT
>CAZBTT010000315.1:0-6060 GCA_964494295.1 uncultured Acidobacteriota bacterium | reverse complement strand
CTGAACTCGCGTTTCGACGCACCGGCCCTCGCGCGGCTCTTCACCTACTTCAAGGGCCAGCAGCGTGGCGATGCGTGCCTTGCTCTGCTTCAGCAGATCGATCGCCGTTACCAGAAAGACCTCGATCGCGCCGGCTGGGCGCTTGTCTCGTCGCTCTATTCCGAGATCGACGCCGTGCCCGAGGCGTTTCGCGCCCGGCTCGCCGCGGCGACGTTCGCCGATCCAAAGACCGCCGAGGCCGATCTTGCCGAACTCACCCGCCTCGCCCTTCGCGCCGGCGGACGTCCCCTCGCGTGGGGAAACTATTCGGACGCCGACTATCGGTGGGTGGCGCGGATGGATCCGACGCCGGGTTTCTGGACCGGCGGACTGTCGCTTCTGCTGACCGGTCAGGACTGGGGCGAAGCGTTGAGCCGCCTCGAAGCCGAGTCGATACCGGAGCGCACCTTCGGAGCCGCGCGAGCCCTGCTCGCCGAACTCGCGAAACGGAACGCCACGAACCCGGAGATCCCCGACCTCAAGGTGGATGTCATGCAGCGCCACGTGGACCGAGGCGAGGGGAAAGAAGCGCTGGCCCTGCTCAAGGAGATCGAGGCCACGGGGTCCGCGATGGCCAGACGGCGCGCGCAGAGATTGGGTTTGCTCGCTCTGCGTCAGACGCGGGGGACGCTCGCCGAGGAGATTCGTCTCTACAAGGCGCAGCTTCGCGGCCTGGCTGAAGATGGCTCCGAGCCCGCGATCGCTGAATACGGCAGCGAGCCGGTCAGGCGTTTTCCCGGCGGCGATTTCGCCGAGGTGGATAACGATCTCGAAGATGCTCCGGGCGCGCGGCAGCCGGGGTACAAGCCCCTTCTGGACGAAGCAATCAGCCGCCTCGAGGAGCGCGACAAGACGCACCGGAGTTCCATAGCCCTTCTGCTCGGCGAAATGGACCGGCTCCCGAATGCCGAGGCCTTGTGGCTCCAGCTCGCGTCGCGCCTCGACGCGTGGAACCTCGACGACGAACTGGCGCCTCGCTACGAGGCCGCCCTGTCCCGGTTCGAAGACGCTTCGTGGTGGAACCGCCTGGCCCGTGTGCTCACCCGTCAGAAGCGGCAGATCGAACTGCGCGCGGTTGCGGAAAGGATCGCCGCCACATTCCGCGGCGCTGCGATGTTCGAACGCTCCTCGGACGCCAGCATCCGCCTCGAGATTCCCGAACAGCCGAAGGTGGGCACGCGCACGCGTCTGGTTCCCTGGGGCGACTGGGTGGTGCTGAAGGCCCTCGAACGTTTCCCGCACAGCCCGGCGGTCCTTCATGCCGCCGAGGGCCGATTGATGACCGCCTCCGCGTGGGAGCGTTCGAGCGCACGCGCCACCAACGCGCGACAGGCCGCGGTGGTCGGGGACTCGCTGCTCGCCGAGCGCCGGTGGGCGATCTTCGCGGTCGATGCTTCGGTGCGCGAGGCGTACTTCGCCGGCCTCATGAAGGACAACGCGATCGAAGCGAAGCTCGCCGCCCTCGATCGCGCGACCGCCCGGACGCCGGTGGACGACATCATTCTTGTAGAGGGCTATTCCCGTCTCTCGCTCTTCGAGAAAGCGGCGAGCGCCGCCTCGCGCCTCTCCGCCGCCTACCCAGGTGACGAACCGACCGCACGGCAGGCGCTCCAGATCCACCGGTCACTCGCCGGCCTCGACCTGTCCCACGAAGCGCCCGCCAAAGCCGTGGTCGATCGCGCCATTCCCGCGTTGATCGACCCGAATCCGCTGATCACGGAACTGGGTGAGCTTTATCAGGAAACGGGCCGACCGGAGATGGCTCTCACGATCTGGAAGGACCTGCTCGAACGGGACCCGCGGCAGGAAGAGCGTATTCGCGAAACCGCGACGCTTCTCTGGGACTATGGCCACATGAAGGAGGCTCTCGACACCATCGCAGCCGGGCGCAAGGCGCTCGAGCGGCCGACCATGCTGGCGTTCGAGGCCGGTGTGCTCCGTGAGGAATTGAAAGACATCGATGGCGCGATTCGCGAGTACCTCGATGCCGTTCGACCCGAAGGCGAGAGCGACGACTGCTACTGCTCCGGATTCGAAAACGACCAGCGTTCCCTCCGCCGTCTCGCGCAGTGGATGGGTCGCGAGCGGGTCCGCAGCCGCGTGCTCGGCACGATCGAATCGCTCAAGCCTGGCGACGCCGCCGACGAAAAAACCCTCCTCGCGTTCTGGCCGCTCGGCTCGATCCAGACGCCTTCGCCGGGACTCGAGTGGGACGCGGATGACTGGATCGACGCGATGGATCAGCCGAACGATCCGTTGGGTCGCGAAGAGCGGGAAGCGAAACGACTCGCCGCGCGAGGCAACGAACACGCGGGAATCGCGAAGGTGGCTCAGGCGCTGGTGGCCCGGGCGGTCGCGATGACGCCGGCGGCGACCACGGGCCGGTTTCTGAGCGCCCTCGAGAGTTCAGCCCACGCCTATTCCGCCTCCGCGTGGGGCGTCAACGACGAGCGGGAGCGCTTCTTCACGGGCATCGTGGCCCGCAGGGCGGAGTTGGCGCCCACGGTCGAGGAGCGCCTGCGTCTCGAAATCGACCTGGCGCAACGCCTCGCGAGTGCCGGCCGGCTGGCCGAGGCGGACGCTTTGTGGGTCGCCCTCGGCGGACGGATCGATGGGATGCCCGAGAGTGCTTCCAAGATCCAGGCGCTTGTGGCGCGCGCGTCCTTCGTCGAAAGGACGCGTGGTTTCGAGCCCGCTCGGGCATCGTGGGACGGACTCATCGCGAAGTACCCCTGGAGCCTCGGTGTCATTGAGGATCGCGTCCAGTTCCTGCGCCGCCATGGCCGCGCCGATGAGGCGAGACAGGCGCTTGAAGATGCGACGGTGCGCGCCGCCTCCGGGCATCTCGTGCCTCTCCTCACGCGGCTGATTTCGGAATCACTCGGCGAGAAGGACCTCCCCCGGGCGTCTTCAGCCCTCGACCGGCTCCTGAACACCGCGTCACTCAGCGACGACGAGCGGCTGGGCGCCATCTCCCTTCAGGCGAGACTACGGTTTCAGCAGGATCCGGCCTTCGCCGCTGTGGCCTTCGCGACCACGGAGGCCGCGAAGTTCAGCCCCGAACTCCGGGCCCAGGTCTTCGCGGAGGTGGCGCGGGCCGCGGCGACCGAGAAGGTCTACGCCACATCGGTTTCGACCTGGATCGAGGCCCTCAATCGCAGCACCCAACGCGACTGGCTCAAGGAAGCGGCCCGGGCCGCGCGCAAGACGGCGCAGCCCGAGACACTCGTCTCGTTCTTCGAGCGGCAGCAGCAGCGTTCGCCGCGCGACGTGCGGTGGGCGGTGGCCGCGCGCGAACTCCGGGTCGCCACCAACAATCTTCCGGGCGGCATCGAGATGGCGCGAACTGCGGCCCAAATCCGCCCCGAGCGCCAGTTGCTTTGGGACGAAGCGGTTGAATTGATGGAGCGCGACGGCCGCTTCGTCGAAGCCGCGGACTTCCTCGAAGGCTGGAACGTCCAGCGCCCCGACGATCCCTACGTCGCGGGGCGGCGAAGCGAGCTGTACATTCGAGGCGGCGATCTCGTGAAGGCGGTGGCGGTGGAGCGTGCGGCTCTTGAGGCCTTCGAAAAGACCGAGCCCACCGAGGAGGATCTGGGGAATCGCACCGCGGATGCCGCGCGAAGGTTGTGGCGTCAGGGTCAGCCCCGCCTCGCCTGGCGCTTCCTCTCACCCCAGGGTTCGCCCGAAGAAGTCGAGGTTTCGAGCCTGTCGTTCGAAGAGGCGTTCCAGCTCGCTCTGCTCAACGACACTTTTATGCCGCTGCTCAATGTCGATCTCGAGAATGCCGATCGACTTGGATCCGCAGGCGACATTCTCGGCCAGTACGGCCGCATCGAGAATCGCGAGCAAGTGCTGAGCTGGCTCCTCGAAAGGCTCTTCCCCTCGGCCCGCGCCGACGAGGCCTTCCTCAACAAGTGGTGGAACTTCATCGAACGGTCGCGGCTCGAAGCTCCTCTCCGGTATCGGATCGCTCAACGATTCGCGCGACAAGTCAGCGGACCGTGGACGCAGGAAACGCCGGCCGATCTGCTGAACGAAGCCGCCGACCAGGTGATCGTCAGCGTGGACAAATCCGACGGCAGCGGCAGCGAATACCGGGTCCGCGGTCCGGATCTGGATGCGCTCTGGGCGGGGCATCTCGTCCGATTCGATCGCGGTGCGGATCTCGCGAAGTTCCTCGCCCCCAGGGTTGCCGCCCTCATCGCGACCGCGCGTGGTTCTTCGGTCATCACCGGCGAGAGTCCGCGCGTGGGTTGGACCGCGTGGCTCGATTCCAAAGTCGCGATGGAGACGTTCGCGCGCGGGCTCAAGACGGAGCCCGAACTGGTTGCGGGGCTGTCTGCGGTTTTCGAGGATCGCCGCTTGTGGGAGCGCTTCCGCTCGATCGGCGCCCGCGGTTGGGAGGTCTCGTATCTGCTGAGCGAACTCAAACCCGAGTCGCGGATAGCGTGGCTCTCGTTCTGGGAGCGGCCGGTAACGAACGCCGCGAATCTCGAGGATCCGGTTCTGATCGGACGTCGCAACACCGTCAACGAGACATCGTTGGCGCTGGGCGCCTTCCTGAGCGAGACCACCGCTCCGACCGCGGCGCCGAACACCTTCGCGGCGAAGCTGCTCGGGCCCAGCGTCCTCAAGGACATCCTCGGCGCGGATCCGAAGTTCACGTGGCCCATGTTCAAGCCGCGGACGGACGTGACCGGGAATGTCATCGAAACCGGCGACGACCGCGTGGCGGGCCGCGGCATCGACACCCTGCGTTTCCCGGGAGCCTTGTGGGGTGAACGTCCCGGCCTCGCCTGGTTCGCCCTTCAGGCCTACGCGCGCTATCGAGCCAATGATCCATCCGCCATCGACGTGGCCGCGGAATGGCCCGAGTCGGGCGGCGAAACGGAAAGGGCGCTTCTCACCGCGCGTCTCGCCCTGGCGCTCCAGGGTCCGGCCGAGGCCCTGGCCCGGATCGAACGTCTCGGCCTGCGTACCACCGATCCCGAACTGCTGCGCTTCCGTCTGCGTCTGCTCGTGGATGCCGGACGCAAGACCGAGGCGGTAGACGCTCTCAAACGACGCCTCGTCGCGGATCAGAAGCGTCTGAATGAAGACACGCTCCGCATTTATGCGTCGATGGCGGAGGATCTCGGCTTGCCCGCGCCGCTCTCCCTGCTCGATCCCGCGGTGCCGGTTCTGCCCGCACTGCTCGCCTCGATCTATGACACCAGCGGCGCCGAAGCCGGCCGCCGCTTCCGTACTGAGGACATTGTTGGGTTCCGTGCGGCGCTTGGCGCGCGATGGAGCGACAAGTCGGCGACGCTTCAAGAGCCCGAACTTCGCGTCTGGCTCTCCGAGTTGTGGGCCCACGAGTCCGCGCCGCTCCCTCACGCGGGTCTCGTTCGGCTCGGCGACTTCTGGCCCGCCGCCGCTTCGTGGGCCGAGACCGTTCCCTCCACCGACCGCGCACGCGCGATCGCCGCCATCTTTAGCCTTCCAGACACCGCCGCTCTCGACGCCCTTCCCGCGGAGGTGGGCGACGCCGACGCGCGAAGGGTGCTGATGATCCGCGTGCGGTTGGCCCGAGGAGAGGACGCCCTCGCGGTGGCGCTCTTCAAAGCCGCCCTGGCCTCGCTGCAAACCCCGCCCGCTCTCACCTTCAGGCCGATCTCGGCGGAGGCAAGCGACGAAACACAGGACGCGGAGGGAGACGTCGAAAGCGTTCGCACCGATTGGAGCGGCGGAGAACAAGAGGATGCTGCGGCACCCGGGCCGGGTACCCTGTGGCTGCGCACCCTTCGCGAGCCCTTTGTTTCCGCCGGGAAGGTGGGTCTGGTTGAAGCAGACGTGCAGGCCGCGCTCGACCAGACGATCGAGGATCAGCCGCACCTCCTCGAATTCTTGGGAATGCGTCTCGAGATCGCTGACCCCTCCGCGAAGCCCGGCATTGGCGAACGGCTCCGGAACGCCTACCGCCGAGGTGATGTGGCCGCCTACCAGCATGCGGACGTTGTGAGTCATCTCGTCCGCTAC